>DRLG01000092.1 GCA_011053135.1 Chromatiales bacterium | reverse complement strand
TAATAGATAGCCTGATTAACGGGCAGTCGACCGCAGAGGCGATCAAAAACGGCTGTCGTATAGCGGGGCAGAAATGTGGCCATATCGGGCTGGATTTCATTTAGCCGCCGTCAGCGGAAAGAGGTATCATCACGTTCCGAGCCTGCTGGGCGACTTCATCAATATATAGAATACGTGGCGGAAAATGATTCATATCTACGATAAAAAGGGTTTCACCAGGCTGTTTTCACACGATGGCGACAGCTTCAGGGGGCTCGATATTTCTCACGCCGAACTGAGCGAAGCGAACATGATTCAGATGGATCTGCGTGGTGCCAACCTGAGCCACGCCGATCTCTCCAGCGCAGACCTGCGCATGGCGAATCTGAGCGGTGCCAACCTCTCGTACACCAACCTGGTGGGGGCCGATCTTGACGGCGCGAATATCGACGGTTGCGATATGACCGGCGCAATCCTTGAGGCGCCGACCGCCGCCGCTGATGAGCAGGGGAACGTTGCCATCTCGATCGACGCCATCGGTAAGCGCAGTCGTTAGCCGCTCCCCCTGCCTTACCCTCAAATTTGCTAAGATCACTCCCCTATGGATGTTACCTATATTATCGACCCCCTGAATGATGCCCAGCGTGAAGCGGTTGCCGCGCCGTCGGGCAATATGCTGGTGCTGGCAGGCGCCGGCAGTGGCAAGACGCGTGTGCTGGTGCACCGCATTGCGTGGCTAATTCAGGCTGAGGGGGTATCGCCATTTTCTGTTCTGGCGGTGACCTTTACCAACAAGGCGGCAGCCGAGATGCGCGGCCGGATTGAAGAGCTACTTCAGATGCCGGCGCGAGGCATGTGGGTCGGCACCTTTCACGGACTTGCGCACCGCCTGCTGCGCGCTCACTGGAAAGATGCAGGGCTGCCCGAATCCTTTCAGATCCTCGATAGTGATGACCAGTATCGCGTCGTGCGCCGCGTGATGCGCGCCATGGCTATCGACGAAGAGCAGTGGCCGCCCAGACAGGCGCAGTGGTACATCAACAGTAAAAAAGATGAGGGGCTGCGCGCAAGGCATCTTGATGATCGGGGTGATAAATATGAAGGGCAGATGATCCGCATCTACCGGGGTTACGAAGAGGCGTGCGAACGTGCGGGAGTGATCGATTTTGCGGAGCTGTTACTGCGTGCGCTGGAGCTCTGGCGTAATAAGCCCGAGATACTGGCTCACTATCAGGCCCGTTTTAACCATATTCTGGTCGATGAGTTTCAGGATACCAACGCCATTCAGTACGCCTGGTTACAGCTGGTGACCGGTGCTAACAATAATATTTTTGTGGTGGGTGATGATGATCAGTCGATCTACGGCTGGCGTGGGGCGAAGATCGAAAACCTGCAACGCTTTACGAAAGATTACCCCAATACGCAGATGATTCGCCTTGAGCAGAACTACCGCTCCACCGATACAATTCTGTCGGCCGCCAACGCCCTGATTGAAAACAACAGCGGTCGCCTCGGCAAAAAACTCTGGACCGACGGCAGTAAGGGCGAGCCGATTCAACTCTATGCCGCTTTTAACGATTTCGATGAGGCGCGCTTTATCGTAAATAAACTGAAGCTGTGGCAGGAGCAGGGCGAGGCGCGCCGTGACAGTGCGATTCTCTACCGCTCAAATGCGCAGTCGCGGCTGCTGGAAGCGGAGCTGATCGCGGCCGGTATACCGTATCGAATCTATGGCGGTCTGCGCTTTTTCGAACGTGCTGAGATCAAAAACGCCCTCGCCTATCTGCGTCTGTGTGAAAATCGCCATGATGACCCATCGTTTGAGCGTGTGGTGAACACCCCGACGCGCGGCATTGGTGACCGCTCTCTTGATGCGGTTCGACAACATGCACGTGATCACAACGTTTCACTATGGGATGCGGCCATCGCCGTTGCGAACGGCGGGCAGCTGGCGGCACGTGGTAGCAATGCATTGATCGCCTTTCTGCGGCTGATTGATGAGCTGGAAGCCGGCACGAAAGGGGTTGAGCTGCATGAGCAGATCGATCATGTGATCAAACAGAGTGGCCTGATCGAACATCATCAAAAAGAGAAAGGTGAAAAGGCGCAGTCCCGTTTAGAGAATCTGGAGGAGTTGATCACGGCCGCACGTCAGTTTGAATATGATGCGAGTGAAGAAGAGGTTGAGCTGGAGCCGCTACAGGCGTTTCTGGCGCACGCGGTGCTGGAGTCGGGCGAGGGTCAGGGTGAGGCCGATGAAGATTGCGTACAGCTGATGACCCTGCACACCGCCAAAGGGCTGGAGTTTCCACTGGTCTTTTTATGTGGCATGGAGGAAGGGCTCTTCCCCCACAGGATGTCGCTGAAGGAAGGGAACCGGCTGGAAGAGGAGCGCCGCCTCTGTTATGTCGGTATTACCCGTGCGAGAAAACATCTCTATATGACCTATGCCGAAACACGTCGCCTCTATGGCAGCGAGACCTATCAACCCGTCTCGCGTTTTATCGCAGAGATACCGGATGAGCTGGTCGAAGCGATACGCCCCAAAGCGAGTTATCAACATGTCGCCAGATCAGTACCAGAGAGCACCTTTAAAGCGCCGCTGGAAGATGCGCCGACAGGTCTCAACCTTGGGCAGCGGGTTAGCCATGCAAAATTTGGCGAGGGCGTGGTGCTGGGGTATGAAGGTCAGGGTAATGGTGCACGGGTGCAGATTAATTTCAAAGGGGCGGGTAGCAAGTGGCTGGTGGTTGCCTATGCCAAATTAGAAGCGGTGTAGAGTTTTACTCTCCTGGGTGGCGCGAAGCGGAGCCTGGGGGGATGATTAAATC
>DRLG01000091.1 GCA_011053135.1 Chromatiales bacterium | reverse complement strand
TAAGAGAGGTCGATGGTATCAGCGGTGTCCATTTCGCAACATGGGCGCCCAGCGCCGAACGGGTGAGTGTAATCGGAGATTTTAATGGTTGGGACGGCCGCTGCCACCCGATGAACTCGCGCGGGAGCAATGGCGTCTGGGAGCTGTTCATCCCCGGGCTGGCGGAGCGCGCGCTCTACAAGTTTGAGATTCGTAACCGTGATAGTGGTGAGGTTCTGAGTAAAACGGATCCCTATGCACAACAGATGGAGATGCGCCCACGCACCGCATCGGTGATCAGCGCCAACAGCGGGTATGAGTGGCAAGATGCGCAATGGTTAACAGAACGCAACGAGCACGACTGGCTGCACACACCGATGTCGATCTATGAGTGTCATCTCGGCTCCTGGCAACGCGATGAGCACAACCAGTTTCTTAACTACCGTGAACTTGCCCACCGCCTGGTCGCCTATCTGCAGGAGACCGGTTTTACCCATATTGAGCTGATGCCGATCACCGAGCATCCACTGGACGCCTCCTGGGGTTACCAGACCACCGGCTACTTCGCGCCTACCCGCCGTTTTGGCAATGCGGACGATTTCCGTTACTTTGTTGACCACTGCCACCGTCACGGCATCGGTGTACTGCTTGACTGGGTACCGGCCCACTTTCCAAAAGATCAACATGGCCTCGCCCGCTTTGATGGTAGCGCCCTCTATGAGCATGAGGATCCACGCCGTGGCGAACATCGAGACTGGGGGACATTGATCTATAATTATGGTCGTAACGAGGTTAAAAACTTCCTTATCGCCAATGCACTATTCTGGATTGAAGCGTTTCATATCGACGGGCTGCGCGTTGATGCCGTCGCCTCGATGCTCTATCTCGACTACTCCCGCGAAGAAAATGACTGGATACCTAATCAGCATGGCGGCAACGAAAATCTCGAAGCGATCGCCTTTATGCGCGAATTAAATAGCGCCACCCATGAGCGCCATCCCGGCACTGTCATTATGGCAGAAGAGTCTACCGCCTGGCCGCAGGTGACACGCCCGGTTGATATCGGCGGGCTGGGTTTTAGTATGAAGTGGAATATGGGATGGATGCATGACACTCTGAGTTATATGAGCAGAGACCCGGTGTACCGTCACTACCATCACGACAAACTCACCTTTGGCCTGCTCTATCTCTTTAGCGAGAATTTTATTCTACCCTTTTCACATGATGAAGTGGTTCATGGTAAAGGATCCATGCTCAACAAGATGCCCGGCGATGAGTGGCAGCGCTTTGCCAACCTGCGCCTGCTCTACACCTACATGTTTACCTACCCGGGCAAGAAGCTCCTCTTTATGGGGTGTGAGTTCGCCCAGGGGGATGAGTGGAACCATGATCAGGGGCTCGCATGGGATCTGCTACAGTACCCACTGCACAGCGGCACTAAACAGTTGGTGAGCGACCTGAACCGGCTATACAGAGCCCAGCCTGCGCTCTATCACTATGACTTTGATCACGAAGGCTTTGAGTGGATAAGCTGTAATGACACCGATCAGTCGGTGCTTGCCTACTTAAGAAAGGATGAGCATGAAACGATCATCGTTATCCTGAACTTCACTCCGGTGGTACGACACAACTACCGTATCGGCGTTCCTGCCCCGGGTGATTATGAAGTGATTCTGAATTCTGACTCATACCACTACGCGGGCAGCAATGCCGGTAGTGACGCTACACTGACCGCAAACAGCAGCCGCTGGATGGAGCGCCCTGCATCACTCGCCCTTGAGCTGCCACCGCTAGCAGCACTGGTACTTATCAAAAAATGAGTAAGGTTTTATTTGTTAGTAGTGAGGCCTATCCACTCATCAAGACCGGCGGACTTGGCGATGTTGCCGGCAGCCTGCCACTTGCCCTCTCTGCTCTGGGAGAAGAGACTCACCTGCTGCTACCGGCCTATCCTCAGGTGAAGCAGCAGCTAGCAAACACTAAACAACTCGCCAGCAGCCGCTATTATGGTCTTGAGGTTTCGCTACTGGAGACTCACCTGCCAGAGAGCAAGGTACCGGTCTGGCTGGTGGACTGCCCCGCCGCGTATGATCGCCCCGGCGGCCCATACCTGGATAATAACGGCCAGCCCTGGCATGACAACGCGCTGCGTTTCGCCCTGTTCTGCAAAGTGGCTGTCGATATCGCGCTGGCAAAACTTGATCTGCAGTGGCAACCCGATGTTGTACATTGCAACGACTGGCAGACAGGGCTCATTCCCGCACTTCTGCATCCGTATAAAGAGCGCCCGGCCACCCTCTTTACCATTCATAACCTCGCCTACCAGGGGCTATTTGATCATCAGACCTTTCTCGACCTGGCACTACCATCGGCGCTCTGGCACCCGGACTATCTGGAATTTTACGGCCAGCTCTCATTTATCAAAGGGGGGCTGGTCTTTGCTGATCGCATCAACGCCGTTAGCCCAACCTATGCCAGAGAGATCCTGCAAGCGGAGTTTGGCAACGGTATTGACGGCCTGTTACGCCATCGCCAGGATCGGCTCTCCGGTATTCTTAACGGCATTGATCAAACCGTGTGGAACCCAGCCACCGACCCACACCTTGCCGCTAACTATGATTCAACCACGCTAGCACGGAAGGGAGAGAATAAAACGGCACTGCAACAGCAGCTCGGTCTGCCCGTCAATGAAAAAGTACCACTCATCGGCATGGTGAGCCGTCTGGTAGAACAGAAAGGTCTCGATATTATTCTGGCCGGGATGGCGGAGATGGTTAAGCGACCACTACAGCTCGTCATACTTGGCAGCGGTGATGTGCACTATGAGTTGCAGCTGATCGAATGGGCCAGCCGCCATCCCGATAAGCTCCATGTCGTTATCGGTTACAACGAAGCGCTCTCTCACCAGATTGAGGCCGGCAGCGACCTCTTCCTGATGCCCTCTACCTTTGAGCCCTGCGGACTGAACCAGCTCTACAGCCTGCGGTACGCGACATTACCGATCGTAAGAAACGTTGGTGGGCTGGCCGATAGCGTGACCGACACCAACACTATTACTCTTGCCAGTAAAAGTGCCAACGGCTTTGTCATCACAGAACACAGCACCCAGGCGATGCTCACAACGATAAAAAGAGCATTAAGGCACTACGAAAACAGCAAGGTGTGGCGACAGCTACAGCGCACTGCAATGGCTGCCGACTTCTCCTGGCAGCGCAGTGCCGCACAATATATTGCGCTTTATCAACAGGCGCTCAGGGACCGCGACCAGCATACCCCTTAATGTTTACGTCGTTTTTTCGCGGCGGGCAGGCAGTCCTCACGCCATCGGCATTGCAGCTGATCACACTCACCATTGAGGGCCGATGCAAAGCAGTCAAAATTACCCTCATTCAACTGAATGGTGCGAATAAGCGTCATCTTGTTCAAACGGCCACTTTTAAGCCCCATGCTCCTGGCTACCTCACGTATTTCCTGCATCTTCATTAGTTCATCTCCTTGCTAGATCAAAATGGCTGTGCTGATATGGTTTTACGCCCAGAACTGAAATAGAGCGCAGCCCTCTGATCACCATCAGACCGGTTCATCGGCTTTTGAGAGCGACGCCTCATCAACAAACCAGTGTATATCGCCAATCAGGTTAACCGGTAACGGCTCACCCGCGCAAATTCGTGCCATGATCGCCGCCTTTGAGGCACCGCCAGCCAGAACCACGCGCGAACGCGCCTCACGTAGCTGAGGCAGTGTGAGGCTCACACGGTCGGCTGGCGGTTTGGGGGCGTCATGCACCGCCACAACGGAGGCCGTCTCCGCCAGTGCGGGATGACCAGGAAAGAGGCTGGCGGTGTGGCCATCCTCCCCCATGCCGACAAAGGCGATATCAAAGGCGTCGATGGCATCGACAACCGTACGATACTTTTTTGCCGCCTGTTCGGCACCCAGCTCGGCGGGGATCGAGTGGAAGTGGATAGCGGGCAGACGCGACAGCAGATGGGTGCGAATCATCACATCGTTTCGCCCACTGTGGCCCACTGCATAACAGCGTTCGTCACCGGGATAGCAGTGCAGCTGCTCCCATGGAAGAGAGTGCTCAGCCAGCGCCGCAAAACAGCCCGCCGGAGTGTTGCCGCCCGGCACGATCATGTGGCAGACACCGCGAGCGGCAATACTCACCTCTATCTGCTTCGCGATGAAATCAGCAGCCCCCTTCGCGGCGCTATCGAGAGAGGAGTAGACAGTCCAGTGGTGCATATCAGCCGCTTAGTGTCCCGGCTTATGCCAGCCAAGCTCACAGTCAGTAAAGAGCTCATCCATCCCTTCGATATCCCAGCTACCCGCCTGATAGCGGTGAATAGAGAGCTTATTTTCCCAGGCCTTTAAGATAGGATCGATGATCTCCCACGACTCTTCCACCTCATCCGCGCGTGAAAAGAGGGTTGCATCGCCATTCAACACATCATGCAATAGCACCTCATAGGCATCCGCAATATCGCCACTCTCATCCGAGTAGGGTGCGCGCATCACACTACGCTGAATGTCGGTGGTCAGCCCCGGCTGTTTTGCATTCATCCGCAGCGATATACCTTCATCCGGATGAACACGAAACACCAGCGCATTGGCCAGCGGCGGATTACCCTCGACATCAAACAGATTAAATGGCGGTTTGCGAAAACGAATCACAATTTCAGAGACACGTCGCGGCAGGCGCTTTCCGGTCCAGAGCACAAACGGCACCCCCTGCCAGCGCCAGTTATCGATATAAAAGCGCGCAGCCACAAAGGTCTCGGTGGCTGACTCGGGTGCAACGCCCTCTTCCGCGACATAAGCCTTAACCGGCTCTCCATCAATCTCCCCTGCGCCATATTGTGCAGCAACGGTCTGGTTTTTAATATTCTCAGGCTCAAAGGGGCGCACTGCACGGAGCACTTTTATCTTCTCATCACGCACTGCATCGGCAGTAAATTCAACCGGTGGTTCCATCGCTACCAGCGTCATCACCTGCATCAAATGGCTCTGGATCATGTCGCGCAACGCGCCGGACTTTTCGTAGTAATTGGCGCGATACTCAATCCCGATCGACTCCGCTGCCGAGATCTGAATATGGTCAATAAAGTTTCGATTCCACAACGGTTCAAGAATACTGTTTGAGAAACGGTAGACTAACAGGTTCTGTACGCTCTCTTTACCAAGGTAGTGATCGATACGATAGATCTGCGACTCATCAAACGAGAGCTGCAGTTCATTGTTAAGAACCCTGGCACTCTCGAGATCCATACCAAACGGTTTTTCAATCACCACGCGGCGAAAGCCGGCGCTCTCATTGGTCAGGCCAACATTACTCAAACCCGCCGCAATCGTCGTGTACCAGTTTGGTGGCACTGCACAATAGAACATCGCATTACAGCGGCCTTCGATCGTCTCTAGTGCCTCACTCAACGCAGTGTAGGTGCTCGCCTCTTTTAAGTCGCCAGCGACCATCTTGCACATCGCAGTGAAACGGTTCCACTGCTCGTCGTTCATGCTGATATCGGGTGAAAACGAGCGCAACCCCTGATAGAGTGAAGCGAGCCACTCCTCTTCACTGCGCCCCTTCAGAACACCGATGATGCGGCTCTTCGGATGCAACAGACCGCAGCGCAACATCTTCACCAGCGAGGGCAGCAGTTTACGCCTGGTCAGGTCGCCCCCGGCACCAAAAATCACAATATTTGCAGGCTCAGTCGGCTCACCCAGGCAGCGTTTAGTTGTTGTCTCTGGCATGCTTACTTAGCTCCTGTCAGGGGATTTAGGACACTTTCAATTAACTGCGACGGCGTAGACCCAGCGCAACCAGGGCCAGCCCCAGTAGTGACATCACTAAATAGAGCCCTGAAGAGATACCGTGAAGGCGGCCAAAGGCGGCGGCAAGATCAGAGCCGGGAATGGCTGGTCCCTGTGATTTAAGGTCGGCCATCATCGGCTGCACCACAAACAGCATCGACACAACAATGGCCAGGATAGCGACCATCGCCCAAGCGCGCCATTGACGCAGCCATGCGC
>DRLG01000090.1 GCA_011053135.1 Chromatiales bacterium | reverse complement strand
GGCGGTACTCACTACGCTGGCAAATATCAGTGATGGCGCGGTGGTGGGTGAGGCGCAGAATGAGAGCCTCACCTGTTATGCCAGCAAAATCGATAAAAAAGAGGCGCGGGTTGAGTGGCACCGCCCAGCGACTGAGATTCGTCGTTTGGTCAGCGCCTTTAATCCTTGGCCGGTGGCTTACACCCTGCTGCCGGATGGGCAGCGGCTGAGACTCTGGCGGGCGGTGACACTCCCGGGGGATAGTCATGAGTTTACCCCCGGCACGGTCGTCAACGCGAATAAAGAGGGGATTGATGTCGCCTCGGGGGAGGGGTTTCTCCGTCTGTTACAGGTGCAGCTGCCGGGTGGTCGGCCGGTTAGTAGTGGCGATTTTTTAAACGCCTATGTGTTGAAAGCGGGCACCCGACTGGGTGGCTGAACGTTGCCAATGAAGCAGAAGATGAAGGCGCGCGCGGTTGCCGTCAAGGTGCTGTTGCGGGTGGTAGTCGATGGGCGCTCACTGAGCGTGGCGCTGCCAGAGCAGCTGGTAAAGCTCTCTGATCCCGCAGAGAGGCCGCTGACACAGGAGCTCTGTTACGGCGTGATGCGCTATGGGGTGCGGCTGGAGGCGATCGCAAAGCAGCTCTTAAATAAGCCGTTAAAACGTAAGGACCGCGATGTTGAATGTCTGATTCTGTTAGGCCTTTACCAGCTAATCTATATGCGTATCCCGCCGCACGCAGTGGTGGCCGAGACCGTTGAAGCGGTCAACGCAATAGGTAAGGGGTGGGCCAGGGGGCTGGTCAACGCCGTGTTGCGAAATTTTCAGCGCGGCGAGCAAAAGCTGCTGGCAAAGGCGGATAGCACCCCTGCCGACAGGTACGCCCACCCCGAGTGGTTACTGGCGATGATCAGGAGGGGCTGGCCTGATGAGTGGCAGGCGATTGCCGAGGGGAATAACCAGTATCCACCGATGGTGTTGCGGGTCAACCCCGCACACGGTTCGAGAGAGGCCTACCTGCAGCGACTGCAGGGTGAAGGGATGGCGGCGACAGCGTTAACCGCACTACCCACGGCGGTTGTGCTGCAGCAACCCGTAGAGGTGGAGCGTCTGCCCGGCTTTGGGGCCGGAGATGTTTCAGTTCAGGATGGCGCCGCTCAGTTAGCCGCATGGTTGCTGAATCCTCAGGCGGGGGAGCGACTGCTTGATGCGTGTGCTGCACCGGGTGGCAAGTGTTGCCACCTCCTTGAGCAAGCGCCAGAGGTGAAGGAGGTGGTCGCGATTGATATCGATGAGCAGCGGCTGCAGAGTGTGCGTGAAAACCTGACGCGTCTCAATTTGCAGGCGGAGGTGATTTGTGGTGATGCCAGCCGTCCCGACGTATGGTGGGATGGCCAGCAGTTTGATCGCATCCTGCTTGATGCTCCCTGCTCTGCTTCGGGCGTGATACGCCGCCATCCCGATATCAAACAGTTACGCCGCGAAGAAGATATCGACAGACTCGTGGCGCTGCAGGGTGAGATCCTGACGGCGCTATGGCCACTGCTGGCACCAGGCGGCCTGCTGCTCTACGCCACCTGCTCTATTTTTCCGCAGGAAAACCATCTTCAGATTGAAAGATTTCTGCAAACCCATCATGATGCAACAGCACAGTCGGTGTCGGACTCATGGGGGCGTGCAATGCCGGTGGGCAGACAGCTTCTGCCGGGTGACGAAGGGATGGATGGTTTTTATTACGCACCATTGCTGAAGAGTACTGGATAGGGAATGCAAGTTAACACCGCAGTAGATCAGCAGAGCTTGATGCAGTGCAGGCTGCATCCGGTACTGGTTCGGTTGACGGCGCTGCTGACGCTGCTGCTGGCGACAGGCGCTGCGGCCGAGACGCGCTTTGATATCTCCGCGGTCAAAGTCAATCTGGTCGATAAGGTCTACTACCTGAATGCACGCATCGACTACGAACTCAGCGACAAAGTGGTGGAGGTGATGCACAAAGGGGTACCGGTGGTGGTGGTGCTCGATATCAAATTTCAGCGTAAACGCAGATTTATCTGGAATGAGGAGATCGCAGAGCTGGTGCAGCGCTACCAGCTCGAATATCACGCCCTGACGCGACAGTACCTTGTCACCAATCTTAATAGCGGCTCGCAGCATAGTTTTCCCACACTTGAGGTGGCGTTAACCCTGCTAGGCACAGTGGTGGATCTGCCGGTGCTGGATAGGCAGCTACTGGAAGAAGAGGGGGAGTATATCGGTTTGATGCGGGTGTCAGTCGATGCCGGTGAGCTGCCAGCCCCGTTGCGCCTGCGCGCCTATTTTTCTGCCGACTGGCATCTAAGCAGTGAGTGGTATTCGTGGACATTGCCAAACTGAGGCGCCTTGGCTCTGGTGCTATTCCGGTAGTACTGTTATCGATTCTGCTGCTGGCGTCGCTGTTTTTGATGAGTGCCGCCACCCAGAACTCCGAACAGTTTGGCCGCCTCTACATGCTATTGCTGGTAGTCAATCTGCTTGGGCTGATCACATTGCTGGCGCTGATCACTTCCAATCTGTTACGGCTACGACGGCAGTATCGCAACCGGGCAACCGGCTCACGGCTCACCGTGCGGTTGATGTTGATGTTTGTGCTGCTGGCGCTGGCCCCGGTATCGCTGGTCTATTATTTCTCACTCGGTTTTATTCAGCGCGGTATCGACAGCTGGTTTGATGTGCGTGTTGAGCGCACACTGGATAACGCGCTTGAATTGAGCCGCGCCTCACTCGCGACACGCTCGCGCGAACTGATGAAGCGCACTGAACAGATGAGTAGCACGTTACAGCTGGCGGATGAGCTCTCACTGCCGCGGCTGCTTGATGAGCTGCGGGTGAGCGATGACGCTTCAGAGCTGACGCTGTTTATGAGCGGCGGCCATATCGTTGCGTCGAGTAGTGTCAACCCCGCTGCGATAGTACCGGACCTGCCGAATGAATCGGTGATCCGCCAGGTGCGTCAGAGCGGCAGCCCTTATGTGAGCCTGGATCCGTTGACGGATAAGGGGTTGTATGTCCGCGTGGTGACACAGGTGCCATCTGCATCACCGCTGGTTGAGTTGCGTTTTCTGCAGGCACTCTACCCGATCTCTGACCGGGTCAGTGTGCTGGCGGGCAGTGTTGAAACGGCCTATACACAGTATCAGCAACTGCTCTTACTGCGTGATCCACTTAAAAACAGCTTTATTTTAATGCTCTCACTCGTGCTGCTGCTGGGGGTGCTGATGGCTGTCTGGCTCGCCTTTTTCTCGGCACGGCGCCTGGTAACGCCGATACGCGTTCTGGCGATCGGCACGCGTGCGGTAGCGGCGGGCGACTACACCAAGCGTTTGCCGATGCACTCCG
>DRLG01000089.1 GCA_011053135.1 Chromatiales bacterium | reverse complement strand
GGCAACTGGAACTATCCCACAACGGTCTGGTTTGGTTGCGGTCGTATTAAAGCGCTAGCCGAAGCGTGCCGCACACTCGGCATCAACCATCCGCTACTGGTCACCGATGCGGGGCTGGCCGGGTTACCGATGATCAGCCAGGCAATCACCCATAACCGCAACCAGGGGATCCCCACCGGGCTATTTTCTGATATCAAACCCAACCCCAATGGCGCCAATATTGAAGCGGGCATCAACCACTACCAAAATAAGAGCCACGACGGCGTGATCGCCTTTGGTGGCGGCAGCGCGCTTGACGCCGGAAAAGCGATTGCGCTGATGGCAGGACAGCACCGCCCGCTATGGGACTTTGAAGATATCGGCGATAACTGGCAGCGCGCGAACAGAGCGGGCATTGCGCCGATCATTGCGATACCCACCACTGCCGGGACCGGCTCGGAGGTGGGGCGTGCTGCGCTAGTGGTCGATGAGGCAGCGCAGTGCAAAAAGATCATCTTTCACCCGAAGATGCTGCCGGCCATTGTCATCGCCGACCCACAACTCACCGTCGGGCTGCCAGCCAACATCACGGCCGCGACCGGCATGGATGCCCTCTCGCATAATCTGGAGGCGTACTGCGCGCCCGGCTACCATCCACTGGCCGACGGTATAGCGCTGGAGGGAATGCGCCTGATCAAGGAGTGGCTCGTCACCGCCTGCAAAGAACCCCTTAACCTTGAGGCGCGTAGCCAGATGATGGCGGCATCCACGATGGGGGCAACCGCCTTCCAGAAGGGACTCGGTGCGATGCATGCGCTGGCACACCCACTCGGCGCAATCTATGATGCCCATCACGGCCTGCTCAACGCCATTCTGATGCCCTATGTACTACTCAAAAACCGCCCGGCACTGACGACACAGATGCACCGCCTTGCCTGCTATCTTGAACTCGACGGTGAGGGATTTGAGGCGGTACTCGATCACATCATCACACTACGCAGCCACATCGGCATCCCCAATGACCTGCGCAGCATCGGCATTGACGAGCAACGTCTGGATGAGGTCGCCGCACAGGCGGTTCAGGACCCTTCCGCCGCAAGCAATCCACTTCCGCTGACACAGCAGCAATATGCAGAGCTGTTGAGTGATGCGATCAACGGGAATCTCCGTTAACCAGCCACAACGCTATAGTTCTCGTGGAAGTTGCCGATCAATCAATACATAAGCACTTCCGACAGAAACTCATAACATGTTGAAGATATTAAAAATATTTTCTAAAAAGAACCCAGATGAGAACCATGCACCCGCACCGCGTGTGGTACTGGACAGCCGTAAACTATGCTCACTACTGCGCTACTTTCCTATTGGGAGCAGCCTCAGGTACTTCCCCGAATATCGAGAGGAGATCATCCTAGACTCTGTCATCATCGCCTACCTCATTAACAGTGAACTTATCTACTCAAATAGCGAAATCACTATCCCCTCAGATGAGAGCGGACTCATCTTAAATAGCAAGCTGATAGATGAGGTCAACAGTTTCTCAATTCTTATTCCCTCAACCAGCCGCGGTGAGGCTGAGCTCGATTATGAGCAGAAAGAGATTCTGGAACAGACTGGCGGTTTTTCAAGGGGAAACTGCATCACATTAATTGGCCAGCAGCAAGATGGCAACATTCCAGTGATCGATACGATCGTCAAAAAACATGCACGTCTGAAAGAGGGTCACTTCGACAACACACGAGTTGTCATACTCACAGCAGACCCCGCCCTGCTAAAGTTGAAAGATCAGCGTAGCCAGGCAAGATTAGCGGCCAGAATCCCAGGGCTGATCCAGACAAAACTGTACAGCGAGCCAAACCCCTGTACCATTATCGATTTTGCAGGGCACGCCATTAAAATTTCCTGCGAAAGTAATGAACTCATCCCACTAAGTTGCAAGCTAGATGAAACCGTCACCCTGACATTTAACCTCCCGGTCAGCACAGAACCCACTGTCATGCGCGGTAAAGTGACTAAAACAGCAGACTCATCGATGGTGATTGAGCTAAAAGAGATATCCAGAGAAAAGAAGTTCGAGAAACTGGCGACAATCGACCTGATCGAGATCAAGGCAAAGCTACTCCAGCAGCCCTCTTAATAACGCCCCTGACAATCTCTCAACAAAAAATCGCTACACTCCAGAGAACTCAAAACCGGCTCCCCCTGCTTTTGAACCAGGCATAGCCTAACGCAACAAAGAGTACGCCCGACACAGCCAGAAAGGTAAGCGTCATCTGGTATAAATGCTGAAAGCTCCCTATTTTTGCGTACGGGTAATCAGCCGGGTTATATAGTACCGGAACCTCATCACCAACCTCATAGGTACTCATCAGATGTTCGACGACATTTCTGCTGCTATAGAATTTTCTCTGTTTCCCATCAACAGTGAATTCGATCTCCATCTCAATCGAATCCCCCTGAGCAGAGCTAAACGCTCTCTTCTTAAATGAGATAATCTCTCCCGTCGTTGTCATTCCATTTAGCGCAAATTCCCGTTCATAAAAAGCACTACTGCTGATGGCCAATATCGAGAGAACCATCAGCAGTTTAAATGCGCGTTTAATTGTGGAGTGCGTTGTCATGCTCAGCCTTCAGGAGGCAATAAACTAAAATGCAGCTTGCGCCCATAGCCAGAATTTATCCGTATCGACCGAAACTGTATCCGCATCATAACCGGCGTACTTAACCCCCACTGAGTAATGTTGCGAAAGCTTCTTTGCAGCCAGTAGATTAATCTCAGAACCGTAATCACTGCTCCCCTTATCGGCGCTGTAGAGGTGATAGACACCCAGTAGTTTCACACCGGCAACTTTACTCATAACAGAGAAATAGCTATCTTCCAGCCCCTCTTTTGGCGTCACAAGAAACTTATCGGCCCAGCCATTAAAGGCATGTTTTGTAGCCAGTGGTGTTGCAAAACCATAGGTTCCATCGCCACCCAACAGCTCATAACCCAGCTTTACCGTTACCCCGGCGGCAACCACTCCACCCTCGATCAGGGTGTAGTCGGCATCAACAGTTGAAGGCGCATCGGCGTAGTCACGTTGCATTGCAAACTCAGCGGTATAAAGCAGGCCAACATCGCCCACCTGCTGCTTGCCACTAAAGCGAACACCAAGCGTCTGGCTATCTGCTGTTGAATTATCATAATCAAGCAGGTAGCCGTAGCCGGTCAGTTTGCCTGCACTTAATCCACTGTATGAGGCGTTCAGCAAGTGCCCTTTCACATCGATATATTGTGCTTTGATACTGTTAACAGCACCAAGATAGATATAATTAATCTCAGTCGAAGGCAAGCGCTTATCGCTAACCATCACCGCATCAAAAGTCTGCTCATTCTGGCGCCAACCAACATTGCCCACAAAACGCTGATTATCCAGAAGAATACGCTGACGGCCCGCCTTGACAGAGATCGCATCATTTACCTGATACAGGAGAAACCCCTGGTTCAGCTCAGTGCTTTCCACATCCACCACTAACGGGTATTGAGCGAGGCCATTAGCGCTACTATTAAATCGTTCGCTACCAACCACAGAGACATCTTCAAATTCCAGGTATGCATGAAACTGTGCAACGTTCCCCGTTTTATAACCGATCCGTGTTCTCGCTGTGGAAGCGCCGGCATCTTTTGCAAAACCCTGCTGCTCCACCGCCTCAAAACGATAACGCAGACTCGCGGAGGCAACACCCTCCTTCAGCGCACTGGTAACAGCATTTTCTGCAGATGCCGTTGATAACGGTATCGCAGCCGGGAATACTGCAATAGCAAGCAGAGCCAGTAGATGCTTCCTGGAAAATTCACTAATAGGCACAATTTACTCCTCGATCAATCTTGCAAATGAAAAAGACTATAACAAAGTCTCACATCGTACCAGCATCTCCTGTTTTAAGAAAAATCACTTACTGAAACTGCCCTGCGGCAGTATACTTAAAACACTACAGTGCAATGTGCATTCGGCTCGAGACTGGAACCTCTACTGGAATTTATCGGGTGCCTTTATAATCTCGGCGAAGTGATTTTCGCCATTGGGCAGAGAATGATCAGCAGGGATACTGCTACAGACCACATCACGCCAACACCTTCATCGACCAGAAAAGCAGCCTAATGTTTAAAACGAGTTCCCAATCCCATAAATTCAGCATTAAACATGAAACACACAGGGAAACATTATTAAAGTTTATCGCCCTCGTGCTCATTCTTGTCGCCTACTTTGTATATATGAGCTGGAAGTATGATGCATCTACAGGCTTTTCGGTTGCGCTATTAACCTGGAGTTTTTTCGTACTATGCACACCAGTTGCTGATGGAGGGTTTATCCTCGCTTTTCCAGTTCGCTTACTGTTTGGCATTAAAATGGCAATTACCCAGGTGGTGCTCTGGTTTGTTGCCATCGCAATTAACGTAGCGATGTTATGGTTAACGCCGGCCACATATGATCTGACTTTTTTAACCCAACTACTCAAACATATTCTGACTGAGCCGTACCCATACTGGAGCATTTTAATATTAAGCGCGGCGGGAACTCTGTTATCAATATTTTTTGGTGATGAGATGATGGATGTGGCCTCTCACAACAGCCGGAAACTACATCATCGACATGGGCTGAAGTACCGTACAGTTCTTATCGCAGGGCTAGCCGTTTTAACGGTAGTCTCTTATTACTATTTATTGAGTAGTTTAAACATATCACTACCCGATTAGTAGCCTGGGCTGTTCTCAACTATTTATAAACCTTGCGCTTAAACAGGTCACTACGTCGGCTCACGAGGCGGTCAAGAAATAACATCCCTTTTAAATGGTCGAGCTCATGCTGCACTGCGCGCGCTTCATAACCTTCCATCTCATAGCGCTGTCGTTCACCAGACTCATCCTGCGCTTCTAGCGTGATAGTCTCGGCTCGTATCACATTACCTGTGAAATCAGGAACCGACATACACCCCTCTCGCCCCACTACTGAGCCTTGCCACTCAATAATCTCTGGATTGATCAGTACTAGTCGTCCGTGATGTTTTATCTTCTTTTTTGCGGATACATCAACGAGTGCAATCTGCTCAAGTCGGCCAACCTGTGGCGCAGCGATACCGACGCCACCCGGCCCTGCGCGCATCGTCTCTTCGAGGTCTGCAATAAATGTACGCAGCGCCTCATCAAACAGCACAACCTCATCGCAGGCCTGTTTGAGCCGTTTATCGGGGTATTGCAGGATCTCCAGCAGCGCCATTATCTCAATCAACCCATCACGGTATCGACAGGGGTCAGGTGTGTTTCGATCCCTTCGCTGGCGATGATCGACAGCGCAGATTCCAGCGACGGCACCCCTTCCAGCG
>DRLG01000088.1 GCA_011053135.1 Chromatiales bacterium | reverse complement strand
AGGTTGCGCAGCGCATGGGGTTTGGGCGGCATTTCGAGTTTACATCGGTTGATGAAGTTTTTAGCGAACATGCAGCGCTCTCAGGTTTTGAGAATAGTGGTCAGCGTGATTTTGACATCTCACCATTAGCTACCCTTGATGCAGCCGCTTATGAGTCACTGATGCCGATACAGTGGCCACTGGATAGCGACGGTAACGGATGTGCGCGGATGTTTACTAATGGGCGATTTTATACAGCCAGTGGGAAGGCGCAGTTTGTCGCTGTTGAGCCTCGCTCCCCGCACAACTGCACCGATGAAGGTTTTCCCGTGATACTCAACACCGGTCGTAGCCGTGACCAATGGCACACCATGACTCGCACGGGTAAGGCGGCGCAACTCACCGAGCACAGTCCGGAACCTTATGGTGAACTTCATCCAGATGATGCGCTCGCATACCATTTGAGTGATGGTTGTTTGATCCGTATCTTTAGTCGCTGGGGTGAAGCGGTGGTGCGAGCGCGTATTAGCGCTGGCCAGCAGCGTGGCTCTCTATTTGTGCCGATGCACTGGGGTGGGCAGTTTGCGAGTAGTGGGCGTATCGACGCTGTTGTTAATCCAGTAGCAGACCCACTCTCAGGTCAGCCAGAGTTTAAACACACTCCTGTTCGGATTAACGCGTACCAGCCCGCGTGGTACGGCTTTCTATTGTCGCGTCGAGAGCTATCGTTACACGGGGTGACGTACTGGGCGCGTGCGACAGGTGATGGTTTTTATCGATATGAGATAGCGGGGGAACAGGCTCCCGGTGACTGGGGTCGCTGGGCGCGAGGGATGTTGTGCGAATCAAATGATGATGTGAACTGGGTGGAGTATCTCGATGTTGCTGCTCGGCGCTATCGCGGTGTCAGGATGGTCGCTAATCGTGTTGAGAGCTGTCTCTTTATCGCACCCGATACGCAGTTGCCACCACGTAGCTGGCTTTCAGGTCTGTTTAAGCTCGACACCCTGGATCCACAGTCTCGCGCTAGCCTGTTAACTGGCGTTGCCCCTGTGGGCCAGGAGGATGTCGGGCGCATTGTCTGCGCCTGTTTTTCAGTGGGTGAGAACACCCTCATGAAAGCGATCAGAGATCAGCGCCTGATGACTACAGAGGAGATTGGCAAGGCGCTTAAAGCGGGGACTAACTGCGGTTCCTGTGTGCCAGAACTACGGGATTTGATTGAAGCAGCCAGACAGCCGTGATCAGCCCTGTTCGGTACCTGTGGGCAGCTCTGTTTTTCGGATGATATTGTCATCAAAGATAACGGTTAACTGCTCTCTATTTGCTAATAGAGTTGCCAATGTGTAACGATCCAGTGTCTGAATAAACTGATTTTGTGCCTGTTCAAAAATATTTTTGATCGAACAGACCTCGCTGATATGACAGGTGGAATTGGGACGCAGGCACTCAGCAATATCCAGGTTCACCTCGGTGCAGCGAATAATCTCGGTAAGCGAAATCTCTTCAGGCTCTTTTTTAAGTCTGATACCGCCAGTACGGCCACGCATTGTCTGAATGTAGCCTTCGCGCCCAAGGTTGTGAACAACCTTAACCAGGTGGTTTTGAGTAGCGGCGCAGCGCTCGGAGATTTCAGCAATGGTGCAGAGCCTGTCTCGATTAACCCCAAGATAGAGCAACACTCGAAAAGAATAGTCCGTATACAGGGTTAACTGCATATCATGTTTACTCCATTCCTGTGTAAGATCCTCTTACGGATTGGGAGGCGGGCTGATAAAGATTGATTTAACACTTGCTTATTATCTATGGTTTATAGTGAAAGTATTAATAACATCATCAACATACATTAAACATTACATTATGTTGAAAGTGAATAAGTATTGTTTTTCTATCTTTCTTCTTGACAGCTGGCTGATTACTCATTATGACGAGTATGACTTTTTATAGCGAATTAAAATGTGATCTTAGTCCTGTTTTAGTTGTTTAGAGATTCCCTAGTTTATTGGGTTAAAGTTTTGTCAGAATTATTACTACTGCTGTTGTTAGTCTGCATCATGGCGATGCTTTATTCTTCGGTTGGACATGGTGGCGCTTCCGGTTATCTGGCAGCGATGGCGCTATTTGGATTATCCCCAGATGTGATGAAGCCCGCGGCACTCACAATGAACCTGTTTGTCGCATCACTGGTGCTGTTTCGTCTTTACCGCGCCGACTATTTTTCATGGCAGCTCTTTATACCTATTGCCCTGGCATCGATGCCGCTGGCATTTATCGGCGGTATGTTGCTACCACAGGATAGTACTTATCAATATATTGTGGGCGCTGCGTTACTCCTCGCATCCGTTAGCTTCTTTGTAAGCATCACCAATGAGAAAACATGTGTAAAACCTAAACTATGGCTCTCAGTGCCAGTGGGTGGTGCATTAGGTTTTGTTTCCGGTTTGACAGGGGTCGGGGGTGGGATCTACTTAAGTCCCCTGCTGCTGTGGTTACGCTGGACCAGAATGCGCACCAATGCCGCAATTGCAGCCGCGTTTATCCTGGTGAATTCAGTAGCAGGGCTGGCAGGGCATGTCATGACGGTGAATAGCTGGCCCGATAATATCGCCTGGTATGTGATAGCCGCACTATTAGGTGCGGTAGTTGGAGCAGAATGTGCAGTGCGAAGATTGGCACCTTCGATACTGCGTCAGCTACTGGGGGTGGTGCTCGTCGTTGCGGGTATCAAGATGTTGTTGACGGCATAAAGCTGTTTTTACAAACAAGAAGCGCTATAGCCATCGAACACGAACAGCCTGTTCAAATATTTCCGGATTGGTTCGTAACGTCAACAAACAGTGTGAGTCGTTGCCCGGGTTGTAGATACTTGCCGCGCGCTTTGGGGTTCCAGCGTTTGAGGTTGTTGATGCTGACATTAAAGCGCTGAGAGATGCGAGAGAGAGAGTCACCCCGTCTTACGGTGTAGCGGATGCGCTGTGTCACATCATTAAGTGCCGGTGTGATGCTCGGTGTTTTGTTTTTGCTGGCCTTTGATGCCGACTTCCAGATAACCAGTTTCTGCCCAGGGCGCAGGGTATCGCGTGGTGCCATTGCATTCCAGCGCGCCAGCTGGCGAACCCCGACATTATGTGCCATTGAGATATCCCAGAGTGTGTCGCCACGTTGCACAGTATGCGTTAGCTTGAGCCCTTTTTTAGGCTTATTCTTGATCGCCCTGGCGCGTTGGGTTGAACTCAGGCTATAGCTGCTGGGGGATTTGGCAGCGACAGGGATGAGCAGATTCTTACCGGCGCGAATCATATGGCCGTGAATTTTATTGACATCTTTAATCACTGCCACCGTGGTTTTGTAACGGTTGGCGATATGGCTAAGTGTTTCACCGCTACGGATGCGGTGGCGTGCCCATTTAACACGATCGTTTTTATCAAGCGCTGCCAGCTTCTGTTTGAACTGTGCTGATCTGTCCAGCGGGATGAGCAGATGGTGCGGACCATCGGGGTCAGTTGCCCAGCGGTTGAATGCCGGATTAAGGCGGTAGAGTTCTTTCAGTGACATCCCTGCAAGTTCTGCCGCAGTGGCGAGATCGATCTGGGAACCAGTGGGAACTTTCTCAAAGTAGGGCTCATCTTTGAGTGAAGTCATCACGATGTTGTACTGTTCCGGGTTGGCAACAATGTCACGTAAAGCCAGCAGTTTGGGTACATAGGCACGGGTCTCTCGTGGCAGCTTGAGCGACCAGAAATCGGTTGGTTTGCCAAGGCGTCTGTTTTTTCGGATCGCCTTACGCACGGTACCGCCCCCCGAATTGTAAGCGGCCAGCGCATGAAGCCAGTCGCCGGAGAACTGTTTGTTAAGTGCTTCAAGGTAGTCAAAGGCGGCCATTGTCGATGCGGTGATGTCACGGCGGCCGTCGTACCACCAGTTCTGTTTCAGGCCGTACATGCGGCCGGTACCGGGAATGAACTGCCAGATGCCGGCAGCACGGCCGTGAGAGTAGGCGAATGGTTGAAAGGCGCTCTCAACCACAGGCAGTAGCGCCAGTTCCATTGGAATGCCTCGACGCGCTGCCTCTTCCACGATGAAGTGCAGGTAGGGGCGAGCACGCTCAGTGGTGCGGTCGATATATTCCTGATGACGAGCATACCAGCGGCGCTCTGCGCGCGTGCGCGCATGTTCGCTTCTGGGGAGTGAAAACCCGTTGCGGATGCGCTGCCACAGATCGTCGGGTCGATGCGCGGCAAACTGCTGGTTAAGGTCATGAAGGGTCAGGTTGTCAGTGGCGATCTCCTGATAAGGGGTGGTCTCAATTGTGACGCCGTCACCGCTGCCAAGTGTATGGTGCTCAGGGTCGAGTGGTATATTGATGTCAGCATCGTCCCAGAACTCAACTGGCTCAGCCGCTGTCGCCAGAGGTGTCGT
>DRLG01000087.1 GCA_011053135.1 Chromatiales bacterium | reverse complement strand
CAGCTTCGGTGTAGATGTTGACCTGCACCGGGGTGACATCGGGGAAGGCGTCGATAGGCACCGTCATCACCGCCCGCCAGCCGAGAAAGGCGACCACGGCGAAGGCGACGATCACCAGAAATTTATAGCGCAGGGAAGCTTCGACCAATTTGTTTAACATGATCTCAGCCCCTTAATCCGAATCGCCAATCATCGATTTCAGCAGCATCGATTTGAGCACATAGGCCCCCTGGGTGACGATCTCATCCCCCAGGGCCAGACCGGCCTTGATCTCGGTCCAGTTGCCCCGCGTGACACCGCGCTCCACCGGCGTGGGGTGGATCTCCTCACCTTCGGGTTTGAAGACCACGTAATCCCCCTGTAGCAGGATCACCGCCTCACTCGGCACCGCCATAACCGATTTTCCAGCGGTGAGCGCTATCGCACTTTTAACGAACTGCCCTGGGCGCAGGCCACCTTCATCTGACTCCAGCTCGATGCGCACCGCCAGGGTGCGGGTGGTCTCGTCCATGCGGCGGTGGATCTGCACCACCTTGCCGTTGACCCACTGCTGTTCGTCACTACTAATGCGGGCGGGGGCACCAATTTTGATACGGCTAGCGACTTCTGCCTCAAGATGAGCCTCCACCCACAGACGCGACTCATCACTGATCTCCATCAACACCTGCCCCGGCTCTACCACTCGCCCGATGACAAAATTGTCGCTGATCACTGTGCCTGCCTGGGTGCTGATCAGATCAAAGGTTCCTGTCGCTCTGGAGACATCACCCTGTTTCAATAGCGCCTCCACCTGTGCTTCGGTCATACCAAACGCAAGCACTTTGGCATACGCTTGCTGACGATTCACCTGAGCCGCAACATAGCGCTTTTCTGACACCACCTTGCGCCCCAGCTGTTTCACCCGCCGCCACTCTCTGCTCGCGATTAACAGCTCTCCCTGGGCATCAGCCATCTCAACACTCGAGAGGGTGATCAACCCCTCACCTTTTTTCACGCGCTCCCCCATGCGGGCATGGCGGTGGATAATCTGCGCCGTAATACGCGGTGTCACCTCAGCGGTGCGGTAGAGGTTAACGGTGACCTCGGCGGGAGCGACCACCTCATCAGCCAGCAACCGGGTAGTCACGGTTTGCGTCAGAATGCCCATCGCCTGGCGCTGCTCTGCACTCATGGGGGGGATGCCGCCCTCCTCTTCATGTTCCTCTTCCGCAAAAAGTGGGGCACTGCCCAGCAGGGAGAGCATTATTAGCGGGATTAAAATTTCTCTTTTCATCTGTTAAGTCCTTGCTTGAAATTTGGGTCTCTCAGGGGGCTTGCGGTTAGCACCTAAACTTCCAGAAGCGCAGCTCTGGCGCGCAAGCCGTTAGCCGGTTGTGCCGACTTCAGAGTTGAGGCGGTCGAACGAGGGGCGCTTGATCAAGGGAGTGAAAAGAGTAGCCGTTTCGCACCACCCTCTGGTGAGACGGTAGAAAATAGTCGAACTTACTGCCGGGAATAATCGCGACCAGATGAAGCCAGCCAACGCAGGGAAGATCACAGATACTCTGATCCTGCTGGTTCTCTACCCCATTATCTGAGTTCTCCAGCGCGGGGTTTTCATTAGAGAATTGCCATGCGCAGTCATCCATCGCCCATGCTCCATTGATTGAGAGCAGGGAGATAATCAGCAGCTGAATAATAACTCGACGCATCGCTTTAACAGAGTCCTATAGTGCAGCCAGCACCCGTTCAAGGCGAGATCTCACTTCACTGGCGAGCGTTCCCACTGCCGGATGATCTACGAGGCTTAAAACTGCAACGGGATCCATGCACTCAACATAGACAGAGCCATTCGCTATCTGACGAACAACGACATTGCAGGGCAGTAGCAGGCCGATAGAAGGCTCATGTGTAATGGCCTGATGCGCCAGGGCCGGATTGCAGGCACCAAGGATCCGGTAAGGCGACATCTCTTCGCCCAGTTTCTTTTTCATCGTTGCCGCGACATCAATATCGGTCAATACACCAAAGCCCTCTCTCTTCAGCTCGGCAGTCACCCGATCGATTGTGCTGTCAAAATCACCTTCAACAGATTTACCAAGCCCATATTTAATTTTATTCATCATCACTCCCCTTTCGTACTGTTGTGGATAACGTCTGACCTTTGACAGTTTCTATCCGCCTGGATTCCCGTTAACACCAGCTCGCCTGGCCACTATGCTTGCCTTCTAGCAACTCCTGCACATTCGCTTCCAGTACCCGGTAGCCCAGGTTTCCGTAGAGTTTCTGGCGACCTTCATTCAACATCACTGTCGGGCTGCCATCAATCCGGTATCGATCCCGCGCCTCGATATCTCGACACCAGAGCGCACAAGCGCGCCCGTTGCTGATCATCTCTTCCACCGGGGAGCGTGCAATGCCTAACTGTTCCAGAATCTCAAACTGAACCCGCTGCTCGCCGATGTTACGGCAATCCCTGAAAAAGGCCTGCCGGAAGGCGCAGATAGCGCGGTAGTAGAGCTTATCATCGCCCCCGCTGCCCGCCTCTGTCACCAGCTCAACAGCCTTGAGCATCAGGTGTGCGCCGGCAGATGAGGCGGGCACATTGGCCAGCCATAGCTCGGGATGGATATCGATGTAGTCAAATCCCTGTGCCACTTCATGTAGATGCTGATTAAAAGCGGTAAAACCACCTCGATCAGCCCACCCTTCGGCGATACGCTTCTCTGTGTCTCCGAACAGGGGGATAAAATGAAAACTCATCTCAACTCGCTCACCAAACTGCTCCTGCAGCTCATCAATACGGGCCTGTGAGATATAGGCCCAGAGACATAACAGGTCGGAGAATAGGGCCACTTTCACTGCGCTCTGCTGCTGGTTATCCATGGCGATCTGCCTCCTGAGCGATTTCTGCATTGGCATCTCTGTAGATAGTGAGACCACCGTGAACAACGATCGCAGCGATCACCAGGCCTATCACCAGATCTGGATAAGATGAACCGGTATAGGCGACCAGTAGACCGCCGCCAATCACACCGAGATTAGCGATCACATCATTTTTCGAGAAGATCCAGCTCGCCCGCATATGCACCTCACCCTGGCGATGTTGATAGATCAGCAGCAGGCAGATCGTGTTGGCGATAAGCGCCACACCACCGACAGCGATCATCATCATCGATTCTGGTTCACTACCGATGATGGCACGGCGCGCGATATCAAACAACACACCCAGCCCCAGCACGACCTGAAAGATGCCACTCATCTGAGCCGCTTTCGCCTTGACGAGCAGGCTTCGACCCACCGCGTAGAGGCCGATAGCATAAACCGTGGCATCGGCCAGCATATCCAGTGAGTCGGCGATCAGGGCGGTTGAGTCTGCCATCACACCGGCGATGATTTCTGCAACAAACATCACCCCATTAATGGCCAGCAACCAGATCAACACCCGGCGCTGTTCTTCATTTTTTATTTCAATCTCGCAGCCACAACCAGGCATAGCTATCCTGTCTCGCTCCTGAACGCTTCAGACTGAATACCGACCTGACAGCGCCCATCTTCACGTAGCCGCATACGGTCACGGAAACGTTTTAAATCTGCACGATAAATCTTACTGGTGTCGGGAAGTGCCTTCACTGTGGCGTAGAGCTGCTTTAAATAGGTGGGCTTTGTCACCAGACGATGATAGACCCAGCGCCCCTCTTTGTGGGAGGCCAGCAGTCCGGCGCGGCGTAATATCGCCAGGTGACGGGAGAGTTTATATGAAGGTTCCAGCAAGCTATCGACCAGCTCACAGAGGCAGGCGCTCTCATGAGCCTCCACCACCATCAGGCGAACAATACGCAGGCGTGTCTCATCCGCCAGCGCCTGGAAAACCTCTTCAGACTGAACGGCTATTGAATGCATAGTTGCACTATAGTGCAACTATTAGCCTCGTTCAACCATCTCTTTACTAAAATAGAATAGCGCCGAGCTGGTAGAATTTCATACAATCGGGTGGATTCCCTATGAGAGCACCCTTTCATGACATTTTCTGAACTGGTAACTGAGTATGAGCTGGCCATCCGCCTGAGCTTCTTTTTTGGCATCTTTGCTCTCATGGCGTGGTGGGAGGTAAAAGCACCGCGCCGTGCACTGACCATCTCCAGAACGGTTCGCTGGGCCAATAATCTGGGGCTGGTATCGCTTAACACCCTCCTTCTGCGGCTGCTCTTTCCGACAGCAGCGGTGGGTGTTGCCGCCTTCGTGGAGCACAATGGCTGGGGGCTACTCAACTATTACGAAGTGACACCGGTTGCGGCCATTATCATTGCGGTGGTGGCGATGGATTTTGTCATCTATCTGCAACATGTACTGGTTCATGCAGTACCCACGCTGTGGCGTCTGCACCGAGTCCATCATGCGGATCTTGATTACGATGTCACTACCGGGGCGCGCTTCCATCCGATCGAGATTATTCTTTCCATGCTGATTAAATTCGCGACCATCATCGTGCTGGGCGCGCCAGTGGTTGCTGTGGTGATCTTTGAGGTAGTGCTCAACGCGATGGCGATGTTCAACCACGGCAACGTCGGCCTGCCACTTTGGCTCGACCGCATCGTACGGCTCTTTGTTGTCACCCCCGATATGCACCGTGTACACCACTCAGTGGAGGAGAATGAAACCAATAGCAACTTCGGTTTTAATCTATCGATCTGGGACCGCCTTTTTGGCACCTACATCGCCCAGCCTCGCGCTGGCCATGTGGGCATGACCATCGGCCTCCATCAGCACCGTCACCCCAGGTGGGCCATCTGGCTACCGGGCATGCTGGCCCTCCCCTTTATTGGAAAAATCAGCGGCTATGCAATCAATCGCCGTGAATGGAGCAAGCAGCCCTCTTCTCAGGAGGATAGATAGGCCATAAGGCTCCTTAGCTTAACGGTTCACCTCACATCGAGATTACCGCATTGAAGGAGCTGGGAGAGCTGGATTTCCACTCCGCCACGCTTTGATTGCCCTAAAGGAACGTCT
>DRLG01000086.1 GCA_011053135.1 Chromatiales bacterium | reverse complement strand
GGGCTGGCGATGCTGTTTTACGGCGCGATCGTGATGCTGGGTGCCGCCGCAGGTGGGCGTGATCTATTTCAGCCACTGCACGGAACCTCTCTGCTGGGTGGTTCAACCGCGACTGAAAAGCACCTTGCTTTTAAAACAGTTAAGAGCCTGGCTGACCTGCAGCGCGAGGTGGAAAATGCATCGAACAATAACCGTGCTGTGATGTTAGATTTTTATGCCGATTGGTGCGTCGATTGTAAAATTATGGAGAAGCGCACCTTTACCGATGCAAAAGTGCATAAGGCGCTGAACAATGTGTTACTGCTACAGGCCGATGTGACACCGAATGATGAGACTGACCAGGCGCTATTAAAGGCGTTTGGCCTCTTTGGCCCACCTGCAATTCTATTTTTTGATACGGATGGCAATGAGATCAAGAGCCACCGGGTGATTGGTTTTATGGCAGCCGATGAGTTTGCCTCACATGTCAACGCCGCGCTAAAAGCGGGTAGCCGATGATGCCCAGGTTTTTGCAAGCGTATAAAAAAATATGGTGTGGCCTGCTGCTGGTTGCTCTCTCCCAGGGGGCGAATAGTGCGGCGCAGGCGCAGCGTGACCCGATGCTTAACCAGCCGCGCCCGGCGTTCACCCTGCCCGATCTCGATGGCAAGCTTCGCAGCGTGAGTGAGTGGAATGGCAAATTATTAGTGGTCAATTTCTGGGCCAGCTGGTGTGAGCCTTGTCTGCGTGAGATGCCTGCATTCATACGGCTGCAGCAGCACTACAGGAGTCAGGGGGTGCAGTTTGTCGGCATTGCGCTGGATGGCGCGAATGAGGTGAGGGCTTTTCTGGATGGTCTGGAACCGCGAATCAACTACCCTGTCCTGCTGGGCAACGGTGACACCTTTGAGACACCCATCGCCTACGGCAACCAGTACGGCATTCTGCCGCACACCGTTATTGTGGATAAAACGGGCAGAATCGCCTACACCCATTTTGGCTCGCTAACCTATGAGCAGGGGCGACTACTGTTGATGGGGTTGCTGTTATAGCGTTGCCAGCCTGTTTAGCTAGCCGCCGCCGATAGCACGAACAAGCTCCACCTTATCACCCGCCTTAAGCCGTGTTTCGGCGTGCTGGCTACGCGGGATGATGTTGAGGTTAATCTCCACCGCAATGCGCTGCTGTGACATCTCAAGTGCCGTCAGAAGCTCGCTGAGTGTGGTGTCGTCGGCGACTTCATGCGGTTCGCCGTTGAGCTGAATCATCATGTTGTTTTTCCTGATAGGGATGACTGAAAGCCTTCATATTGTGTAAGATAGCCGCTGCTAACCAGTTAGCGGGTGTAGTTCAATGGTAGAACTTTAGCTTCCCAAGCTAGTAACGTGGGTTCGATTCCCATCACCCGCTCCACTTCAGATTAGCCAATCACACCGAAGAGATAGAGCATCAGCACAATGGTCGCGGTGCCGGAAACCAGCAATAATAATAGAATAAAGATCGCAAAAGCGCCTCGCATAATATCTTCTCCAGTCGCTTAAGCGGACGTTGTGTTGGTTTCACCCTGTGGGTAATCAATTAACTGCACCGGGTCGTTATTGGCGGAGCAATAGCTCCACATGGGGAGGGTGTCAGAGGGTTCAAGATGAATCGATAACGGCTGTTTGCAGGTTGGACATTCACCATCGGCCTTGCTCGGGTGCTGTGCCATCTGGTAGCGCTTATAGGCGATAACAGGGCCGGCAATCAAAAAGCCCGGCACCAGCACAAAATGAGCCAGCGGGATGAAGAGGGTGATAATCGCCAGCCCCCACATCAGTGCCAGCATCTTGATCGCACGCGCAGTACGCTCCTTCTGTGAGTAGGTCGTAATATGGAGCTGCCCAATAGTGCTGCCGTTATCCGCATTCTCGATGCGAATGGTGCGATGTATCGTCGTGCTCATGCCTGCGCCGCCTGTTAAACTGACTATTATTCGATATACGTGTGAATATTTTAAAGTGGCTAAATATACATCATGGCAGCGATAGCGCAAGCTGGACGGTGGCTGGTATGAAATTAAGGAGAGAGCTCAGTTGAAAAAAACCTTTAAAATCATTGCAGGAGTGGCATCACTATTCATTGCCCTGATGTTTGTGGCTATTATTGTGATCCCGCTGGTTGTTAACCCCAATGACTATAAGGGTGAGATCGCACAGCTTGTCAAAGAGTCGACCGGCCGCGAGCTAACTATCAACGGTGACATCGAACTCTCTCTCTTTCCGTGGCCAGGCGTCACGCTAGGCGAGGTAACACTGGGGAATGCGGCGGGCTTTGAGGCCCCCTACTTCGCCCGCATCGATGGTGCTGAGGTGACGTTGCGGCTGCTGCCGCTGCTGCTGAGCCAGCAACTGGAAGCGGGGACGATTCAGTTGCGCGGTCTGCGTCTGAATCTCACCACTGCCGAAGATGGCACCACCAACTGGGCGGGTCCTGGCGGAGAGCAGCCCGCTACCGAACCCGCTGCGGTTGCACCACCGGCTGCCAGCAGTGGCGCAGGGGTTGCGCTACTGGCTATTGGCGGAGTGCAGATTGATGATGCTCAGATCAACTATACCGACCGTGCCAGTGGCGTGCGCTACACCATCAGACAGTTCAACCTGGAGACAGGGCCGCTGTCGTTAAATGCCCCGCTCGCGCTCTCACTGAGTAGCCAGTTTGAGGCGTCGCAACCGGCGATCAGTGGCGAGCTGAGCCTACAGACAACCGTTAGGATTGATCTCGACAGTGAGCGCTACCGCTTTGGTTCGACTACGCTCAACGCAACGTTAAATAGTGAAGCGCTGCCGGGTGGTCAGGCGACGGTTGATCTTGCCGCGGAGATCGATCTGGATATGTTGCAGCAGACAGTCAGGCTGTCATCACTGATTGTGAAAAGTTACGGGCTTGATATGAGCGGTGAGCTGAATATTGAGCAGTTGACTGGCGAGATGGCCTTTAATGGTGAGCTGAATATTGCTGAGTTTAACCCACGCAAGGTGCTACCGGCGCTGGATATTGAACTGCCAGCAACAGCCGATGAGCGTGCGCTAAGCCGTATGCAGCTCGCATTCTCACTCGATGGTTCGCTGAACCAGTACAACCTGAACCCACTGAAGCTGGTGGTAGATGAGAGCCGCCTCAGCGGCAATCTAGCGTTGAGCATGAACGAAACCTCACTACCTGCAATAAGATACGCGCTGTCGCTTGATCAGCTTGATGCCGATCGCTATCTACCGCCGCCGGCTGCCCCATCAACGGCTGTGAGCGGCACGTCTAAATCTGCTGCGACTCAAAACACGACACCGCCGCCGCTCGCCACACCCGCAACTGCCGGCGCAGCCGCGGCAACATTACCGATGGAGACGTTGCGCACACTGGAGCTGCAGGGAACGCTGGCGATTGGCAAGCTGACATTATCTGGGCTTCAACTCAGCGAGATCAAAACAGCCGTGGCTGCCAGAGAGGGGAAGATTCGCCTCTACCCATTAAGTGCAAAGCTCTACCAGGGGGAGTATAGCGGTGACCTGCGACTGGATGCGCGTGGTGAGCAGCCAGTGATCTCACTTAATGAATCATTAAAGCGGGTGCAGCTTGGCCCGCTGTTAAAAGACTACATGGGTGAAGAGAGAGTGAGCGGCGTCGGCACCGTTACCGCAAAGCTGACGGCGAGTGGTGATACGCAGGAAGCGGTGACCCGCACGTTAACGGGCACCGTAACGCTGCATGTGACGGATGGTGCGATGAAAGGTGTGAATCTTGTGCAGCTGGTGCATGAGGCGCAGGCAAAATTAAAAGGCCAGCCGCAGCCGCCCCCGTCGGCCGCGTTGAACAGTACCGATTTTGCAGAAATGAAGGCGACAATCAATATTACCAACGGAGTAGTCAGGAATCGTGACCTGTCGATCAAGTCACCCTATCTCCGTATTGGAGGCGAAGGGCAGGCCGACCTGGTGCAGGAGTCGCTCGACTATCTGGCAAAGGCAGTGATCACTAAAACGGAACAGGGGCAGGGGGGTGCTGAGATCGATTCGTTGCGCGGCGTCACGTTACCGGTACGCATTACTGGAAGCTTTAGTGAGCCAGCCTTTAAGCTGGAGTTAGGCGATGCACTAAAGGCGCAGGCGAAAGCGGCAGTGGCAAAAAAGAAGGCGGAGCTGAAGGCGAAGCTTGAGCAGGAGAGAGCGGATGAGAAAGCGCAGCTACAGCAGAAACTGGATGCCGAAAAAGAGCGCCTGAAACAGAAGGCAGAAGAGAAACTAAAAGGGTTATTTGGGCGCTAATGAGCAAGCAGGGTTTTAGCAGCCGTCTGCTGGCGTGGCTTGAACAGCACGGGCGTAAAGATCTGCCGTGGCAACAGAACCCCACTGCGTACCGTGTGTGGGTGTCGGAGATTATGTTGCAGCAGACACAGGTGGCAACGGTGATCCCCTATTTTGAGCGTTTTATGTTGCGCTTCCCGGATCTGGCATCACTCGCCGCAGCGACCCAGGATGCGGTGCTGCACCACTGGGCGGGGCTCGGTTACTACGCGCGCGGGCGCAACCTGCATAAAGCCGCGCAGGTGATCTGTGAGCAGCACGGTGGTCAGTTTCCGGAGACGATCGAAGAGGTCATCGCGCTGCCGGGTATCGGGCGCTCAACGGCGGGGGCGGTTCTGTCGTTGGCACTGAAACAGCACCATCCGATTCTCGACGGTAATGTAAAGCGGGTACTGGCGCGCCACTGCGCGATTGATGGCTGGCCGGGCGCACCCACAATTCAGAAGAGGATGTGGCAGCTGGCCGAAGCGCGTACCCCGAAGAAGAGTTGCGATCTTTACACCCAGGCGATTATGGATCTGGGGGCGACCATCTGTCGCCGCAGCAGACCGCGCTGTGGTGAATGTCCGGTGTCGTCCGACTGCATGGCGCTGGCAGCGGGGCGGGTCGATCAGCTTCCAGCACCGAAGCCGCGTAAAAAATTACCACTACGTCAGGGGGTGCTGCTGGTGTTACAGAATGAAGCGGGTGAGTGGCTGCTGCAGCGGCGTCCACCGGCCGGCATCTGGGGTGGATTGTGGTGTTTCCCGGAGGGGCCGAGTGAGGCGCTAAAGGGTGTTGCACTGCGTGAGTGGTGTCGTCGCGAGCTGGGCTGCGAGCTTATAAATGTTGAAAATGGCGCGATACAGCGCCACACCTTTAGCCATTACTGCTATGAAGTGACACCGCTGCATGGCCATGCAAATGTTGTGGAAAGCGTTGTCATGGATGACGATACACACCTCTGGTACAATCCCGCCTCGATCATGGCGCTTGGCCTGGCCGCGCCAGTGAGGCGAGTCATTGATCAAATGGTTATCGATTAAGGTATCTCGGCGAAGCGAGTTCGAAGGAGTGGCAAATGACCCGTATGGTGGAATGTGTGGTATTGAAAAAAGAGGCGCCCGGTCTGGAGTACGCCCCTTATCCTGGCGAGCTGGGGGCGCGTATCTATTATGAGGCCTCGGCTGAGGCGTGGCAGATGTGGCTTAAACAGCAGACGATGCTGATTAACGAAAACCGCCTGGTGCCGATCGAGCCGCGGGCGCGCAAATTTCTTGAAGGCGAGATGGAGAAGTTTTTCTTCGGCGGCGGCTCTGAAACCCCAGAAGGGTATGTCCCACCAGAAAAATAGCGTCAACTATAAAATAATATTGCCCTGTTGGTTTGTTTGTAACTGATTGAATTAACTCGCATCCCTTGCGCAGCGGAAACCCACGTCGGTGCTAGCCCTCTCCGGTGTGGTGTGGGCGCGACGTGCGGCACGGAAAAAGGTGCTGAGGCCGTAATGGCCCATTCCGGCTCCGCCCCCTTTTACTACGCGGTGCTGTTTTGTGTAGTTGGGGTCGTTGAATGTGTTGCCTTCATAGGGCTGGTAGATATCGGCCACCCACTCTGAGACGTTCCCCCCCAGATCAAACACACCGTAATAGGAGCGATCTTTGGGGAAACTTCCGGGCGGCATGATCGACTCATCATCTTCCTGGTGAGGGTTTTCGCC
>DRLG01000085.1 GCA_011053135.1 Chromatiales bacterium | reverse complement strand
TCGAGGCTCACATACCAGCCTGAACAACCACTCCAAGCCTGTTTCTTGCATCCACATCGGTGCATGCTGTTTTTCGCCAGCGATAAAATCAAAAGCAGCGCCCACACCAATCATAACACAATTTAACTGATCTCGATGCTCTGCCATCCAGCGCTCTTGTTTCGGGCACCCTAGCCCCACGAAGAGGATTTTCACACCTGAGTCATTGATCCTGGCAATATAATCACCTTCCTCTTCAGCACTCAAGGGGCGAAATGGCGGAGACAAAGAGAGTTTGATATCAAGGTTTGGGTAATGTTGTAAAAGCGCAGCATTCAACATTAACAGCACATCAGGGGTAGAGCCATAAAACCCTACGGACCAGCCTTTATCTTCAGCATATGCACACAGAGATAGCATTAAATCCATTCCTCGAACTTGCTGCGCTTCTTTTACCCCCAGTAGTTTTTGAGCCCAAACAAGCGGCTTACCATCAGGAATAACAAGATCTGCATTGTTCACAACATCACGGAACTGGGGATTGTCATGAGACTCCATACACATATGGACATTTGAAACACAAATATAATACCCGCCTCCAGAATTTACCCAGAACTCAGTTTGTTTAATCACACCAGGAATTGAGATCACATTCACACGCATCCCTAAAACGACGCTATGCATAACTATCTATTGCCTCTTGATAGATATTCATAAGCATTTTGTAGTTCACTTCAGAAGTGTATTTCTCTAAGTACACTTTTCTTGCATTGCTTCCCATACGCTTACACGCTTCTGGGTGGGAATGCATCCAACGTACCTTTTCAGCCAAATCTTCTGCATCACCCACTTTAAAATGCAGGCCAGTCACGCCATCTTCCACAATTTCAGCCATTCCACCGAGCTTAGAAGCGATTACAGGCAAGCCGCGAGAAAATGCCTCAACCAGAACCATCGGGAATCCCTCATACCATTGTGATGGCATAATGAGAAAACTTGCTTTTGACATAAACTTGGAGACCTCATCAAAAGGTAACCAACCATGAACAGAGATATTGTCTATCCCACAAGAGTTTACTTCACTTCGTAAGGGGCCATCTCCTATAATAGTCATATGAACAGATAAATCCTGCCAAGATTCAATGAGTGTTCCAACACCTTTTTCCACACTAAGCCTACCCACAAACAAAGCCCCACCATCAAAGCAGCGAGGGAAAGCCATATTATCATTAGAAAAATTAGGCTTAACCATTATCTGATGAGAAGGGAAACCGGCTTGCGTAAATTTTTCCTTTGAAAAATCTGTTAACGCAATGAACCTTGTAACACTATTAGCCAGATTATTCTTTTTCCTAATTGACTCAATCATCCTGGCAACAAAGAAAGTGCCAATACGTGAATTTCGATAACAGCCATACAATAGAGCATGATATGGTGATTTGTTAATACATATCTCGCATACACTCCCATCACGCATTAAAAAGGCACCTGCACACATCAACCTATAATTATGCAGTGTACAAACCACAGGAACCTTTAATTCACCACATGCATCAAAGATTGAAGGACTCAATAATGGAAAGAAATTGTGTACATGTACAACATCTGGTCTGAAGTCTTTAATTTTAGCCTCTAGTCTGCTTCTTGCTTTTTTAGAATAAACAACAGAGGCACCCACCATTGCTTTTCCCATAAAGCCATTAATACTGGAATTATCTACCTGTTCAAGTAAAACAGTTTCCCCCATGTGATCGAGAAGCCCTCCTTCTGCCTTAACGACTGAGTCTTCACCACCTGCCTGGCAATAACGATTATGGACTTGTAATATCCGCATATGGCTCTTCTTGTTGGCGCCTTATTTTTTCTTTTAAATTAAACATAAAGCGTAGTATAACGCCCCAGAAAAAATAATATGGGATCGCATTGTAAGGCTTTTCAAACGCATCCTGACCAAGAGCAAGCACCCAAATTAAAACAAAGAAAACTAGTAAAATTAGAAGACGATTTTGACCTTCTCTCCAGCGAACGTGGGTGCATTTCCTGTACGCATTTATCCATACTACAATTAGAATAAGATGCATCCATACCCACGTTATAGCTCCAACCACACCAAGACGAGCCAGAATTGAGATATATGAATTATGAGGCTCCCGAACTACCGCCCCACTTGCTAAAGTAAAATCAATCAAGGGCATACCATAGCCAAGCCCAAATATGAATGTCTTGACACTTGACGTCCATGCAAAGAAGAGTTCAGACCACCACCCAATGCGCTGATGAACACCAGCTGCAGAACCTGCCACACCATCAGCTGAAATCCCGCCAATTGTTGCAATATGTTTAGCTATGAAATCGACTGAAAGCTCCTGTCCTAACCTCCCCTCCAGCTGAATCCCAGTAAAAGGTAAAATTAAAAGGAATATTAAAATAGAAAAAAGGCTAAAAATAACCTGTCCAATGAGCTCACGTCTATAGAGCAGCAACAATAAAAACAAAACAATTAGCTGTAGATAGGTGATACGACCCTGGAACAATAAAACAGCGTAACCTATCAATACAGTAGCAATAAGAACTAATAAATAATTAGGTAAACTGCTCACACCAACCTTAAACAATAATATATAAACAGCAGCCCACAGTAGTAATTGCGCTGTATTTGCATAGTTAAATAAAACTGGCGTATCATGCCCACCTCCAGCGACAATTGAAGGCGACCACCCCTGAAGAGTATCTTTGAACATAAAACCTAGCGAATAAATACTAATGACTATTAAGACTCTTGGTAGCCAATAAAAAAAACGCTCAAGATCTCTTTCTCTGGATACAGCAATAAACCCTATTATTATAAACAATGATTCAATAACGTGACTTGCGTCCCTCAAAGCCCACATACCAAACTCTGGGACCCCAGCAAGCGCTCGCCCTAGCCCGTAAACCCACCAAACAATAAATGGAAATAGAAAAACAACATTAGAAAGACGAGTATATACAATTAAATAATTTACCTTAAGAAGGACTAACAGAAGAACTAACTCACCCAACGGAACACCGCCCCCACCAACAGGAGGGATTCGAAACTGCATAAAACCATAATTCAATACCAGATAGAGCCCTATAACCCAAAGAATTAAATCATTACGGGTGAGTCGTATCATCATTTCGCGAATAATACCTTTGCTCGCTCAGCTGACATATTTTTCCAGATATACGCTTTACTTCGAGCGATTGCTCCTTTGCTTAATCGTGCATACAAAACCCTATCATTACTCAACACTTTTATTGCATTCGACAGATCTTCAATGACCCTTTTCTGCTCATTTTCTATATTCACCGCCAATCCACATGACTCATCTACAATCACACCAGGTCCACCTACATTTAAACAAACAACAGGCAAGCCATATGCCATAGATTCAAGTAAAACCATTCCGCCAGAATCATGCAAGCTAGGGTAAAGAAAAAAATCATGTTTGGCATATACCTCCTTTAACTCGCTTTGCCTGACCCATGGCACCCATGTAATGTTGTTATCAACCCCCAGGTTCTTAGCCAAACGGCGCCAACGCTTTTCATCTGGGCCAGAGCCTACAATTGTTAACCGGGCATGCGGGATAGACTTAATAGTGCTGGCAAATGCAGACAGGCCAAGATGCATACCCTTCCAATAAATCAATCTTCCTACATATAGGATCCTTGCACCGCCCACATTAGGCTCCTGCTTGATTAGTGCAGGTAAAGTTTCAGAAAATGAAGAATCTAGACCTATTCCTAGCAGTATTTTTGTTTTCTGCCAATATCGCCTGGGTATCAAAGATTTAGTTTGCGGGGAAGTGACAAAAATCCCATTAGCCTGCCTAAAAGTCATCCACATGAGAGGGTCGACTTTGACTAACTTATTTAACAGGTCACGTATAGCATCAAGAATCACGCCTCGTACTCCGTACCCCTGGCGTAAATTTAACGGTGCTTTTTCCCCCCCTCCTACAGGACCAAAAATAAAAGGGATCCCCAGATTACCCATAAAACTAGGCTGTCGCACACTCACAAAGGTCACATGGTGAACAAAATCAAAACCTATCTCCTCATGCTTTGCAATAATATGCCTATAGGCCCACCACTGCCATAGCAGGTAATACAATCTAACCAGTCCACTTCTCTTTTTCCAGGAACATATCTTCTCTGGTAAATCGTAGTATACGAAATGTAAACTCTCCAAGTTTTTACGGCTTAGTAATTCTTTATCAATATTAACTTTATTATTAGCACGTGTTATCACCCAAACTTCATGCCCTAGTTTTGAGAGTTCAACAGCCCACTCCCATCCAACTGAAGGCTCTGAACCTTTATTAGGCTCACATGCGTATGCAGAGACCAGTATTTTCATCTAATCCCTTTTAATTTTCCCAATGAAAATTCTGCATATCCAGGATCCTGAATAACACTCTTACACCAGCTCTTAATATGATAATATTTGATCAGCTCCAAAACATATTCTTGCCGTATACCTAAAACGCTAATATACCTATTTACCTGACTTGATGAGATAATTTCAGATATGTGATCCTGAGTCCGATCAAGAAGGTACTCTTGCATAGAAAAGAAATGACATATATCCTGCAAAGGCACTCCATTTTTAACAGCTGCTTCCCAATCAAGGAGCGCAAGATCATCGTGTGCTATTTTTATATTCCATGGCGTAAAGTCACCATGCTCCCAGGTGGAAGGGAGTAACAGCGCCCCATCGAGCCCTAGTAAGGTATTTTTAATAAAGCCATGCCCTGTTGTAGTTGGCATATTTTTAGCATTTAGAGCCTCTATCAATGGCTCACTATCACTCTTTATACACACTGTACTGCCATGATTGATAAGCTTTAACAGTACATCCACATGCCTCTCAGTAAATCGCTCACTCGACAGTCTCCCCTCAACAATCGATTGAACAGAGACACCTCTATCCTCATTTAAAGAAAACAGCTTAGGTATGTTAAGCCCTCTGTCTTCTATGCTTAATTGCTCTAGAGTATTCGCTTCATTCACTATAGATTGTTTTGCCATATGCCCGTAAGGCACTTTCACAACACACTTAGGAAGAGCAGTGATAGTATCGACATAGGTAATAACAAATTTCTGGAACTCACCATAAGTACCTACATAAATAACAGGGTGGCAGTTTTTTATCACCTCCCCCCATGAACAAGCCCCATATTCATAACATTCCCTCTTAAAATAGAGCCGACTAACACCTGGGGCATACCTTAACGCACCGACCCGGTATAATCCTGTCGCAATCCACCACTTAACCCTAGCGAGGGTTGAGTAGGGCCGCCAACTAATCAGGACTTTTAATCCAGTTCGTGCGTCACATGGGACAATCCATCTAGGGCCATTTGTGCCAGGAATAATGTAAAAGCACCCTTCATTAGAACTTTTATCCGGGCGAGAATAAACTGATATATTCGTGTTATGCATTACACGAAAGACCTTTCTAAGAATAGAGCTAGCGGTTAACACGTTCATTAGTTCGCTTGATCATGTAATCAATAATCACCGCCTTCACGTCACTAAGAACATTACCCTCCGTTTGTGACGCATCAATAACCACTCCACCACTCACTGAAGTTATAAATTTCCTATAAGATTCGATTTGACGCTCACATTCTTCAGTTGAAACCTCTTGCTTCCGCCCTAAAACAACATCGGATGATGCATCAAGTAGAATCCATAGCTTAGGCTTAGGAATAAGCCTTCCAAGTAATCTCGCACCACCAGTTCTATACCTATAGCGTTTAGGATCAATAAAAATATCATGATAATATCGATCCCATATTCTCAGTGTAATATTTTTATGCCCATGAAATACCTTATTCAACCATAGCTCCACTGTCCATAATTGAAGTTTAATCATAGAAAATAAAAAAGATCGTTCTGGCATTGCATGCGGATCAGATACATCTATATTATTATTTGAACGCTTGAACAAACCTGGCCTTAAGTGGCACACACCAATTTCTTTAGTTGTATTCTTTAAATCGCGAACTACTGACTTAATTACTGTCGATTTACCTACCCCATCGACACCTAGAAAAACCACATCATCTATATTTGATGAAGTCATTCTATATAAAACCTCATACTTATAATAAGAAAATAACCCTTTTAGCATAGGTATTGGTGATGAGGTGATATTTATATAAACCAACATTGTTCGTAATTTCCACAGCATCATACCAAGCAAATATTGCCTGTTATTAGCTAACAAATTCTCAACCAACTCTTTAGACAAGTTATGCCCAAATGTGCGAGATAAAATCTCTATAACTTGATCTAAGTGCTTGCTAAATACAACTAGAATCCCATCAAGATATTTCTCTTTAATCCATCCCCCCACCAAATAACTCGAGAAAAGATTATTTACAGCCTCATACTTTATATCTGGAATAATAATTAACTCATTATTAGAAAAAGGGCGAGATGTTGTTAGCATTTGATCGGCATCAATATACGGCATCCCTTTCCAGCTAAGTGATATAAAAAAATCAACCTGGATTCCAGTATCTACTCCCTCATCATTAATACCGAACAAAAAAAATGATACTACATATGGCCTTTTTGCATAGCCTGTTACCACCATACCTGGCAGTGCGTATAGAACCTCACTGATCTTAGCAAGATCTGCTTGTCGAACCAGAAAATCGATATCATTCCCATCGTTTACATTGGGAAGCGATTTATAATTTCTCAGGATACAATATGTAACATCATTAGAGTTGAACTCCTTAAGAAGCGAAATAATAAAATCAGAGAACTTCATGAGGAATCACCAAGATTGTATAGATCATGCCTAACCTGGGCCTCTACAAATGACCAGGAGAAATCATTAATGATCATTGATTTTGCATTTTCACCCATAGGATATATCCTTTTGTGTACAAAATCATCCTCAAGCTTATGTAACGCATCACTAATATTGTGAGCTGAATTATCCTTCAATACGTATCCAGCATTATGCCTTCTAACATATGAACCCAGGTTGGTTTCTTCTGTAATCAAAACAGGAATTTTCATTGAAGCAGCCTCCAGTACTGCCATCGGTATTCCTTCCCATCTAGAGGTATGAATAAAAGCATCCATATGTCGAATACTTTCAACTTTTTTCGTACCAAAAAGAGGCCCCATAACGTCGATTCTAGACTCAAGCCCGAGCTCATTTATAATTGCTTTGAGCTGCTCGACCTCTCCTCCACCTATAATCCTCAGATTCCCTTTACCCCCGGATTGAACATATTCTGCAAAGCCTAGACATAACAGATCCAATCCTTTATGCCTTATAGACAGTCTTCCGCAAAAGCCAAACAGTGGAAGCTCACTCCTCTTTTCAATATGGTCTACCAATTCACAAACATTATGCCCATTAGGGATAATCACAAATTTATTATCATCACAATGCTTACTTAATAAGCCTTTTTCTCTTATACCGAGCAAATGGATCGCTCTTGAGTTTTTAATCAGGTATTTTTCAAACACCCTGAAGTACATGACTTTAAGTAGATAGTTATGGGCAATGCTCTCAGTCGAATAACCACTATGCGGTGTAATAACCCAGGGGGTTTTATTTTTAGATAAAAGTTTAGCGATCACAAAGAACTCGGGTATAAACACCGAGTGAAAGTGGACAATATCGGCATTACTTGCCTCAATTTCTGCAGTTAGCTCAGGTGAAATAGAAAACCTGGTCCTCATCATAGAAAACAATTTCAGCTTATAATTATGCGAATGAACCGAAGTAAGGCTCGACTTAGTAAGCCCCCAAACCTCCACATCTAATCCATTATTTGTTTGCTCTTCAGATAAATGGTGAACCACTTTATTGACTCCATTCATCGTTTCCGGATTTGCTTTCCCAGCTAAAACATGCACAACTTTCATTATCATTTAAACACTGAGTTACGATTATGTCGCTACTTCGCTAAAAATTATTTGGCTTCCCTGCCAAAAACTCACTCACTTACGCGACAACTAATTCCTTTTACCCCGACCATCCAGCGTCCGTCACGTCTCCGCACAACCTGACTCACAAGTGAATCCATATACTACGACACAACTGCCACAATGAATCTACGGCCACTAAAGCCGCCCCTGCATTTCTTCATCGTTCGCTAACCGCTCTCAACTACGAAAGGGCAGAGGGCAGACGGTGTGGCCTATCGGGAACTAATCGCCATCGCATCGCTCTCCTTGGCGATCAGCGATGGCCAAATAAAGCTACTCAACAACTAATACTACGATCTTTGAAGCTAACAAGCCGCCTATAAATAGACCTTGATAAATTGTATGGCATAAACAAGGCAGCCAGGATAGATGCAAAACATCTAGAGTTTGTCAATGCGCCAGGCATGACCTTGATAACAATTAAGCAGCTCTTTACAACATGGGAAAGTGATCCAGTAGATTTTTTTAAATTTAAAATATCAATACCCACACCTGCGTACGTGTATTTTTTCATTATCTTTCTAGCATCGCTCAAACAAAAAGCAGACCTTTTAACCAGCAATACTATCATTTTATCCATAAAGCATTTCCGGTACTCAAGCTTGCGTTGAAATAATTTCATGAATATACCTGTAACACTCTTATCGTGGATCCTATACGAAATTAACTCCTCGTTTATATAACCCACCGAACCATATTCAGTAAGCTCAAGCCAGCAAAAAATATCCGCAAGCGGCTCTATTTCACTATCAAATATTATCTTACGATTTAGTAGAGCACGATTAATTACCACTGTTGGTGGAACTGGTACTAGCCCGGACTGTGTTACTACCCGAGTTAAATAGTCAGCCCCTGAAATGTTTTCTGGGACTTTCATTTCTTTACTGCCAACCCTATCACCACGATCATTAATCAACCTAGCGGATGAATGACAAAAAACCATATCTCTATATTTTTGGAACATCCTATATTGCTGGCTAAGAAAATCCTTATGCATAATATCATCATCATGAAATAACATGACATACTGTGCCCGGGATAATGCAATTGCCCTGTTCCAGTTACCCGCCATACCTCTATTATCTTCACACTGAATAATTTGTAGTTTTTCATCTCTAAGACTATTCAGATAATCTATTGTTCCATCGGTAGATGCAGCATCAACCACAATAACTCTATATTCAAGGAATGATTGATTTAGCACGCTTGCTATTGCTTCTTTAAGCATTCCCAACCTATTGAAGGTTGGAATGATCACATCAAAAACTATCACTTATTCACCCTTTTACGTAACACATCAATCAAAATAATACGATCACTACTATCAATTAATACAAACCACGAGCTTATAATAAATAGTATTGCTAAAAAGCCACTTCCCAATAAGAGCCGCCAGCCATCACCTATAGATTGACTTAATATCCAATTAATCAACATACCCACCGAATATAATAGAATAAAAACCAGCAGCACAGGAATAAGCATACTTTTCATATATTGCATCAGCGTAATGTTAAGCCGTTTTAGACTTAAATAAACAACATACCAATTATTGGTTAGCAACTGAGCAATCAAAGTTCCTAATGCAACACCATACAACCCAAATTCCAGCACTAGGAAGTAGGTAATCACAACATTCACAACTCCAGCAATCAATGCGATGCTTGCGAATCTTTCAAATTCAGTTGCCCTCGCCAGGCTACATAAAATCACATGTTGTGCTTCAAGAAATAGTAACCCACAAAATACCAATAAAATATTTCTACCAATAAAGTTCCCTTCTCCCAGCCAGAAATAAAATATCTCTTCGCCAAAGAGTAAGACACATACTATTCCCAGGCTCATCAACCCTAGCCCAATACGAATAGCAATTTTTATCATTCTAAAAAGCTCAACATTATTACCAGAGCGCCACATCTGACTCACAAATACACTAAATGCTCCAGCCAGGGAAACAGAAAAGATGTATATATTATTAACAAGCTGATACGAGGCCTGATACAAGGGAAGACTATCTACCCCTATAAATACACTTATAAAATATCGGTCAGTCTGTAAAACAAGGAACGCACCCAATATCATTAACCAGTACTTAGATGACATGAGCAGCAATGATCTCACATAACTCTTTTTGATCCGACCCTTCACACTAACTATGCTAGAACACTTTAAACTAGAAAAATATTTAGTAACATAAAATGTCAAAATACCAGATATAAACACCGTCACTGAGAGAGAAATCAAGTTTGAAAACTCATATGCAAAAATTATCTGTAGACCTATCGTTACTAAAGTAACAACAAAGAGAATAAATGTATTTAGCGCAACATATCCGCTACCAGCCAAGCATGACTGCCATACCCCAGATGCTATGGTAAAAACATATCCTAGACCTATAAATAAAACCGATGCGACTAGAAGAGATGAATCATTATCATCAACGCTTGTAGTAAGCATTAAAACCATACTTAGGAGAATTAACAAAGAAACCAATATTAAAGAGAGATACCTGTAAATAACCTGCCCACAGCAAATTATATTTGCACCTCGTTCATTACTATTAATTCCCTTACGGTTTTTTTCGATTGCTGTAGATATAGCAATTCGTCGTGTCAGTGTAGGTAGAACACCAAAGTCTAATAACTGGATCAACGCCCCTCCAGCATTCATCAGCATCCAGAGACCAAGCTCTTTCTGTGTTAATTGGTCGAATAACACAGGAATAACAACTAGCCCCATGACTATGACTACGACCCTGGAAAACCATACCGCAAACACTGCCCTTCCTGCGGCACCGATGACACTGTTCATTGAAATACCGCCATCAAGTCATGTGAGTTATTTGTGCATCAGGATCGATTGTGTCACTACTTCGCTAATAATTATTTGGCGTCCATGCCAAAAAATCACTCACTTACACGACAACTGATTCCTTTTGCCCGGACTGTTCTACGTCCGCTGCGTTTGTGTACCAACATCGTTTCACTCTTCGCACACAAACATAGCTACCTCAGCGACTATACCCGCTGCCACATCCTCTACGTCTTCGCTATCGTTTATAACTTCGAGTATGAGAACGGAGTCACCTATCCGGAACTAGTTAGTGACCCTCGCTTCGCTCTTCATGGCCGCCAGCGCCAGAAATCATCTTCCCACGTAATATACAATCAAGAGAGATAAACACATTTTGACTTTTAATCTACTTGCTTAACTTTTGACCCATATCGTATATCTGCACCCTGAGCCAAACATCGTCCAAAGCTCCCAAATCCACCATATCTTAGAATAACGTACATTTCTAATATAATGTGTCGAACTGACGTGGTCAAGCATTAGCCTTGTCCAATATGAAATGAGCCTGAAGGGAGAGACCTGTCATTTGCCAGTCCGTGACCAAGAGGATGATGCCTTGCTGGTGCTGGAGGCGCTCTCTGAGCGCTGGGAAGAAGTGGACCCCATCCCTGACACGATGGAGTTATTGTCAAAAGTGGTGTTCAGGCAGTTAAATCAAGCGCTCCTTATCCAGGCGATCATTGTCCAGTTCATGACAAAGCCCCCTCTAGTATCAAATTCATGTGTTTATTTTTCCACTAGCCTTCATTAAAACTTTACTAAGGCCTTCTTCTAAAGAAACATTAGGGGACCAACCGGGCAAGCGTAAACCTTTATTCCAGGGCACCATCACCTCTCTATCTCTATAAGGCCGCCCTCCCCACCTTATATTGAACTTCCTTGATAGCAATGCTTCAAGCAGGCCAATGAGCTCTTTGAGCGTAACCACCTCATCTGCGCCAACCGCATACTCTTCCACATCAGACAGCACTTCATTTTTAAGTCGTAATATAGAAAGCTCTAAACAAGCCATCACATCATCAATATGTACTATGTTAATTTTCTGATCCCCAGGCGATAGCAATAATTCTTGCATGTTATCGACACTGTCAATTAAAAAAGGAATAATCTTTTTCCTATTATCATCAGGGCCATATGTGTCGAAAAACTTAAGATCAATAACCTGAATTCCTTTTGATTTATTATAAAATTTAATCACATCTAAAAATGCTTGTTTTGTTGCAGCATATAAATTTACTGGCTCATAATCGGCATTATTATAATGCTGCCACGACGTACCTACATTTACGAGCTTATTACATCCGCAGCGATCCATCGCTTCAAGCAGCTGAGTTCCAAATAAAATATTCGCATCAACTATAGACTCAATATCACTTGAATTATGTTCTGTAATATAAAGTGATGCTAAGTGAACCACGACATCTGGTTTAATCCTACAAATATCCTCTGATAAAGAGTCAGCCGTCACTTTTGGCCCAATATAAACTAGATGAATCTTATCTTTTACATACTCAAAAAGATCGGTGTTAGAACTATCTCTTACAGTGATATATACCTCATAGCCCTTTTCTAAAAGGTAGAATACGAAGTTACGACCTACATAACCAGTCGCACCCGTCACAAGAATTTTATCAATCATAATTACCTAACTACGCTAAAATACAGATACAGATGATGATGCTAACCAGTACTGAGCACTAAAAAATCCGATGGCACGTTGTACTCGCTATAAAGTTCACAAACAACGATAAATTGAAACAAAAACTATCAGTTCCACCGGGCGTAACTATTCCCATGCATCAAGAATAACTCGACTACTATCCACCCGATATGATTCAACCAATTCTTGACTAAAACCTTGAATCATTGACTTAGGACCACTAATGTAAAATACAGTATTCATACACCCCCCTAAGTCAGCATTAATAGCTTCTATACTCAAGCGTCCATGATTAATATCCACCATGTTATCGCCAGCCAGGGGATGTTCAACGTAATACTTAGCTGAAAAGCCAGAAACAGCACGAGAGCACCTTTCTGCTAACTGGTGATATATCAATAAATCTGAAGTACGAGCCCCATAATAGAGAATCACTTCGTCAGCTGGAATTAATTTTAGACTTATTGCAGAGTCCATAAAAGAACAAAAGGGAGTAACACCAGTCCCACCGGCAATCATCACGATACGATCGCAGTCAGCCATCTTATCGACACAAAATTCACCGTACGGGCCCTTGGCCCAAATCGAATCACCAATCTGCAGCTCATCAAGTATACGTGCTGTATAATCACCTTGCCTGCCAATAGTTAAATTAAGGGTATGTCGATCTAATACAGCATTCGCTACTGAAAAAGCACGACTTTCAGGCCAGAAACTCGATGGATCGAACTCATCAATCGTTAGATGAATAAACTGTCCTGGAGAAAAATGTGGTAAACGTTTCTCGGAGTAAAGCTGATAACTAGCAACATCTTTATCGTGGTAATTAATCGCTTTAACGATTACTTTAAATCTAACCGGCTGAGCCATAACCTTAACTCAGCGCCTTATCAAAAACACTGAGCATGTACTCAATCATCTCTGATGTCATACCGGGATAGACACCTATAAAGAATGTGTTTGTTGTTATTAAATCAGTATTAGCCAAATCACCAACAACACGATGTTCAATATCCTGATAAGCAGGGTGTCGAAGCAGGTTGCCGCAAAAAAGACTTCTCGTCTCTATCCTTGAATCCTCTAATAATTTAACCAGTTCATTGCGCGTCACACTCGACTCTGGCTTAACAGTAACGACATATCCAAAGCAACAAGGATCGGCCTTTTCAGGAAATATGTGTAAATCTAAATTATTAGAATATTTCTGCAAACCGGCCGTAATTTGCGCGTGATTATTTTTTCGGCTTTGAATAAAGTCAGGTAATTTTCGTAGTTGTGCGGTTCCTATAGCTGCTTGCATATCAGTAATCTTCAGGTTATATCCAATATGGCTATATACATACTTATGATCATAACCAAGCGGAAGTGAACCAAACTGCTGGTTAAACCTTTTACCACAAGTATTGTTCTCACCTCCAATACAGTAGCAGTCACGCCCCCAATCACGAAAGCTTCTCGCAATTCTAGCAAGATCATCATTATTGGTAATGACAGCACCACCTTCTCCCATCGTTATCTGATGGGCTGGATAAAAACTGAGCGTAGCCAGATCCCCAAACGTGCCGGTATACTTTTCATCGTAACGACTACCCAGGGCATCACAGTTATCCTCTATTAACCATAACCCTCTCTGCTCACAGAGCTCTTTAAGCTCTTGTAGCTCACAAGGAACTCCCATTGTATGAGCCAACATTACTGCTTTCGTACGGGGACCAATTGCTGCCTCTATACTTTCGATAGTAGGGGCATATGTACCCAACTCTACATCTACAAATACTGGCACTGCCTGATTTTGAATAATCGGATTAACGGTAGTGGGAAATGCTGCGGCTACTGTAATAATTTCATCGCCAGGGCGAATTCGACGATCAAGAAGCTTTGGGCTAGTCAGGGTACTTACAGCAACTAAGTTAGCAGAAGAACCAGAATTTACTGTTAAAATATTCTCTACGCCTAGAAGATCAGCCAAATTAGACTCAAATTCTTCTGTAAATCGCCCTGCTGTGAGCCAGAAATCAAGAGATGAATCGACTAATGTAACAATTTCATCCGCATCATTAACCCGGCCAGCATAATGAACCAGGCTTTTCCCCGGTATAAAGCCTGGACGCTCAGATTCGCTAGCTAAATAAAACTCAGAAACTTTTTCAAGAATTTCCTGGCGTAGAGTCGCCTTATCTTTCATATGTATTTACTCCAAATATTCAAGCGTATTGCAAATTATAGAATCATTAGCTAGCTTTATAGCTCTTAACATATACCGTCTAATATCATGGGCAATCAAGCAAAAACCTAAACAGCTCAATTGATAGCAGGAGATTACACACCTATACCTTCATAATTCTCTATGCTATTTTTATCAATCATACGACGACCATCGACCAATAATGGCTGAGGGTTTTTTTCACGTATTAATTGACCAATATTCTTAAAATCATCCCACCGTGTAATCAGCATGATTGCGTCTACATCATCAATGGCTTCGGATAGCTTGCTACAATATTCAATATCATAATGTTCAAAAACCGCCTCAGCCTCATGTTGTGCAATAGGGTCATAGGCCTTAACTTTACAACCCTGCTCATGCAGCCACATTATAATAGGAATAGCTGGAGACTCTCTCATATCATCAGTCCCAGGCTTAAAAGCCAACCCCAACACTGAGATAGTTTTACCAGCCAGATCAGGTATATGCTTAGTAAGTCTGTTAATCATCTGCTGCGGCTGATCACGATTTACAGCCATAACTGAATCCAACAAGTTCATCCTCATATTTTTACGTTTACCGTAAGCAACTAAAGCCTTTACATCCTTTGGAAAGCAACTTCCACCAAAGCCACATCCGGCCTCAAGATATGAGGTGAGACTAGGGACGACTCGCTTTCCATCATTCATGATAGGTGACACTCTCTTATCTAGATGTACACCGTTAAAAACATCAACCGCATCTATTCCTTCGATTAAACTGCATAAATTTCCAATTTCATTGGAAAAAGAGATCATAGTTGCCAACAATGAGTTAGAAGCATACTTAATCATTTCGGCAGTACTGTTGTTTGTTTTCAATATATCCACACCAGCAAATGAGCTATATAGCTGCTCTAACACCGCATGAGTCCGCTCATCTCCTCCCCCTAACACAATACGGTCAGGGTACATAAAATCAATTATCGCTTCACCTTCACGTAAAAATTCAGGGTTCATACCAACGCCAAAATCTACGCCTGCCTTTTTTCCTGATGCGCTTTCTATAATAGGAAGAACAACCTCATCAGAGGTACCGGGAACTACCGTACTTTTAACGACAACCACGTGATATGAATTTTTGTCTTTTAGTGCCTCACCTATTTGGCGCGCAGCAACCTCCACATAGCTTAAATCGATAACCTCACCATCAAACGGAGTTCCAACGGCTATCAATGTTATATCTGAATTCAATACAGCATCTCGTAACTCTGTAGTTGCTTTCAGCCTTCTTGACTCTACATTTTTTGTTAGCAGTTCTTCTAGCCCTGCCTCATAAATAGGGGGAATACCATTGTTGATTTTATTTACCTTATCTAAATCCAGATCAACACATACTACGTCATGCTCTTTCTCAGCTAAACATACACCCGATACCAGGCCAACATAGCCGGAACCTAATACAGATACTTTCATTATGCATCCTCTGCTATCGCATTATCTTTATACCAGAGCAGCGAACGCCTGATTCCCTCCTCAAACCCTATGCCTGGGTTATACTGCAGGTCATGGCGAGCTTTATCTATAACTGGACAACGGCGGTTAGGGTTATCAACTAAATACTCTTTATCCTCACTAACCTCAAAAACAATTTTTCCTTGATAGTTAAAAAGCTCTGTAGATATCTCAACAACTTTTTCAGCTAACTCTTTTATTGATATCTCAGGCCCTTCAACTCCAATATTATAAGCTTCGCCATTATTTCCTTTCACCAGCACTTTGTAGTAGCCAACAATTGCATCAGCAACATAGCAAAAGGTTCGAGTTGGAGCGCCATCTGAATACATCACAATGTCGTTACCAGCTAAAACATCACGTGCAAAATCAGGAAGAGCTCTACGATCAGTAATTTTCAACCCGGGCCCATAATTATTAAATGGCCGTGCGGTTTTAATAGGTAGGTCGTATTGCTGAGAAAAATTAACGCACAGCGTTTCACCATATCGTTTAGACTCATCATAGCAAGCACGAGGCCCTGTACATGACACGTTGCCACGATATGTTTCTGGCGTAGGGATATTCTCGGCTGATGGATCACCGTAAATTTCACTAGTAGAATAAAACAGGAACCCACCAACAGGTTTACCTTCTTCTTTTTGCTGCTTAAAGTACTCTAGCAAGAAACGAAGCCCCCCAACATTGGCATCCATCGTCTCAATAGGAAATTTCCTATAATACATAGGAGATGCAATAGTAGCGCCGTGTATGATGTAAGAAAAATCACTAATATCCTCAGGCAGAGGATCGGTCACATCATGTCTTCTCAATGTTAGATTATTAGTACCATCTAGCGAAGATAGCCAATCGGGTATCCCACGAGAATAATTATCATATACAGTCAAATCAATAGGGGCTTTATCGCTATGACTAGAATTCCAGTACAGAACAGCCTGAATAAGATAGTAGCCTAGAAACCCTGCCCCACCTGTAATTAATAATTTATTACCTGATAAAACAGAAAACTCGTCCACCAGATGATCACAAATATAATCGAGATCAGCCTGAATTACATCTTGCGCATTTTTCATCATCACTTCCATATTTTTAGTTCATAAACCAACTCATAAAGACTTCCAATCAGAGACAGTATTGCTCTCACCAAACTTTCCAGGGTGCGGCATCCTCCCCCCATAATTCTTCAAGATGGTTTTTATCTCTTAGTGTATCCATAGGCTGCCAAAAACCTTCGTGCAGGAATGCTGACAACTGTCTCTCCTCCGAAAGTTTTTTAAGGGGCTCCTGTTCCCAAATAGTTTTATCATCATAAATATAGTCTATTACTTTTGGTGAGAGCACAAAGAAACCACCATTAACCCAGGAACCATCTCCCTGTGGCTTTTCATGAAACCCCAAAACTGAATTACAATCTAGATCGAGCGCCCCAAAGCGCCCTGGCGGCTGAGTAGCCGTTAAAGTTGCCAGTTTATTGCTATCTTTGTGAAATTTTACCAGGCTAGTAATATCTATATCACCAACACCATCACCATATGTAAAACAAAAGTCCTCACCATCTAAATATGAACGCACTCGTTTAAGGCGCCCACCAGTCATAGACTGATCCCCCGTATCGACCAATGTTACACGCCATGGCTCAGCATTATTCTGGTGAACTTCTAATTGATTATTTTTCATGTCAAATGTGACATCAGACATGTGTAAGAAATAATTTGCAAAATATTCCTTTATTACATAACCACGATATCCCAGGCAAATTATAAAATCATGTATGCCGTGCGCTGAGTAGATTTTCATTATATGCCAAAGAATTGGCTTACCACCGATTTCAACCATGGGCTTTGGCTTCGTTTCAGTTTCTTCGCTTAATCTTGTACCCAAACCACCTGCCAGAATTACAGCTTTCATACACTACCTTTCAAGCTTAAATTATTAATAACTAATTTCAACAAACCAACTATAAAACTAAAACACCGCATCAACAGCACTCTTAGCTATATAGGGAAGGTTCCATACTGCTCATAACTTTAAGAATTACGCGCGAAATTCAATCATACTCTTTACAACATCCTTCATTTTATACTTCGCCTTCCAACCCAGCACATCAAAAGCCTTTTGAGGGTTTCCTCTGCTCTCAGCCAAGTCAGTTGGCCTCAATAAACTAGAGTCTGTCTGCACATAATCTTTCCAATTTAACCCAACACACGAAAAAGCTGTCTCTACAAAGTCCTGTAATGAGTTGCTTTCACCAGTTGCAATCACAAAATCATCGGGCGTATCTTGCTGGAGCATCAACCACATCGCCTCAACGTACTCAGGTGCCCACCCCCAGTCTCGCTTGATATCCATATTGCCCAGTTTAATGACTCCTTCACCAGTTTCAGCAATTTTACAAACTGAAGAGATTATCTTTTTGGTGACGAATCGCGCTGGCCTCAGAGGCGACTCATGGTTGAACAGTATTCCAGAACAGGCGAAGAGTTCATACGCTTCTCTGTAATTTGCAACCTCCCAGTAGGCTGCTGCTTTCGCCACTGCGTATGGGCTTCTTGGATGAAACGGAGTATCTTCATCTGCACATTGATCACCCACATCACCAAAACACTCACTAGAGCCTGCGTTGTACAGCTTTATAGACTTGCCGGTAAGGCGAATAGCTTCCAGTAAATTCAAAGTACCCACACTGATACTTTCAAGCGTTTCTACTGGTTGTTGAAATGACAATCCAACTGAACTCTGACCTGCCAAATTATAAATTTCATCTGGTTCTACATTAATCAACACCTGAATCACGCTTCTAAAGTCATTAAGACTCATCGATTCACAACGAACCTGCTCTTTGATCCCTAAGGTTTGCAAATTCTGGAATGATGACATCTGAGCATCACGAGAGGTTCCAAACACTTCATAACCTTTGCTCAGTAATAACTGGGCAAGATAGGCACCATCCTGCCCTGAAACACCACAGATTAATGCGCGCTTAGCCATTGAAACTAGCGCCCATATTCATCATCAAAACGGACAATATCATCTTCGCCCAGGTAACTTCCCGACTGCACTTCAATGATTTCCAATGGTACCTGACCTGGGTTCATAAGACGGTGCTTCACGCCAACCGGAATATAGGTTGATTCATTTTCACTCAACAGGAACTCATCTTCACCACGTGTGATCTTTGCTGTGCCACTGACAACGATCCAGTGCTCAGCACGGTGATGATGCATTTGTAACGATAATGATGCCCCCGCCGTCACCGTAATGCGCTTTACCTGATAGCGCTCACCCAGGTCAATTCCCTCATAATCCCCCCAGGGGCGATGGACACGTTTGTGAACCTGGTACTCACTCCGCTCATCCAGCTTGAGTTGCTTTACAATCTGCTTCACTTCTTGCGCATCGTCTTTATTAGCTACCAGTACCGCATCTGCAGTCTCCACCACAATCATATTTTTAAGCCCGACACCAGCAATCAGGCGATGACTCGATAGTAGTAGCGAGTCTTTAACGTTATGGGTGATGACATCGCCCTGAACCGCATTGCCATGCTCATCATGAGGAGCCTCTTCCTGAAGGTTTGCCCAGCCACCGACATCCGACCACCCTGCATCGAGTGGCAATACATATAGAGAGACCTGCTTATCTATTTTTGACTCGGCATCCGATAGATGCTCCATGACGGCATAATCGATTGAGTCACTTGCACAACGCTCAAATATCGCTTTATCGACTCGTTGAAAATCGCCGTCAGCGCTGCCCGCCTCATAAGCCTCAAGACAAACATTGTAGATATCCTGCTGTAACATCTGTATCTGTGCCAACCATACAGAGGGCTTCATCATAAACACCCCGCTGTTCCACAAATAGTCCGAACCTTCAAAAAATTTCAGCGCCGTATCAACATCAGGCTTCTCGACAAAGCAGGAGACCAGCGAGGCGTTTCCATCGGCTGGAGCAGTTGTGCGCTTGATATAGCCATAGCCTGTTGCAGGAAATGTGGGCACTACACCAAAGGTGACGATATCGCCCGAAACGGCTTTGTTAGCCCCCTCCATAACAATTTTCTGGAAGGCGGCCACATCACGAATAACATGATCTGCTGGCATCACCAGCATCACAGGATCACCAGCGACTCGACTAGCCTGGAGTGCAGCCAACGTCAAAGCAGGTGCCGTATTTTTACCGACAGGTTCAAGCAAAAGACCATTCATATCAGTACCTATCTGGCGCATCTGTTCGGCGACCAGAAAACGGTGCTCTTCATTACTCACCAGAATTGGGGGTAGCACACTGACCCCTGCCTGCTGATCTTCCAGCCTCTCCAGCCGCTTAACGGTATGCTGTAATAATGTAAATTCACCACCAAAAGGGGCGTGCAGCTGTTTCGGAAAAAGCTCTCGAGAAAGCGGCCACAGTCGCGTGCCCGCACCACCAGATAGAATCACAGGCTGGATGTTCATTTCGGTTGGCCTTTGCAAGTTTTTATAAATACACCCATCATTCAACCACCCCCCTTGAACGACACACTTTAGCGATAAATTCCTGAAAAAAAGCGGCCAGAACCCCTAAAAATAGCCCTATAACTACAGATAACAGAACCATTGCCGCCTTCCCTATACCAACTGGCTTCTGTGATCTTACTGCAACCTGATCAGCAGTAGCAGGCTGTATCATATCCATATTGAGTTTCAGACCATTCAATTCTAATTGATAGTCGGTAATAGCATGCTCTGCATCCATCAATGCTCGCAAGTTGAGTGAAGCCGCCTGTAATACACTGGCCACAGCTACTTCTTTCGATGATGAAGCGGGACTAGATTCAATTTCCGTGAGCGCTTTTTCTAATCGCGTTTCACTCTGCCTAAGCTTGTTGATACGCTGCGTATCAATTTTTACTCGGGCCTCTAATAATGAGTGCTCTTTCCTGAGCGGGTCCTTCACTGCCTCTATCAATGCCTCCTGTTCTTTTATTAAAAGATCCAGTATAGACTGGTGAAGGGTTCTTATCGCTTCCTCATCAGCACTACGCCCCAGGCTTGTCAAAACCAGAACCTGACTACCCCGCGGGTTTTTGACATCAGTCTCCAATACTTCTGCTCTATTTTCAGCAGCGATCATCCGGGGAATATAGCTTTCCTTTAATTCCGCCTGAATAGCTGCAACAGGTTTAATTAATGTCGAACTCGTTCGCGCTAGATCAATTGTTGTTGAAAAGAGAAATTTTGTTGATGTGGAAAGCACAGCAGCAATACCAATGAGCAGGCACAAAGCAGACAGTGTAGCCACTGTTTTCCAGCGGCGGAGAAGCACAGCCCATAGTTCCATCAGGCTAACTTCATCAGCATCAATCAGCTCCTTATCGACTTTTGAGGCCTCCACACAGCTTCCTTTTTCCATTCTCAGTCACTACTATTCAATAATATCCACATAAGGCCCGCATAAAAAAGCTTCCGGTTTTTACGCCGGAAGCCATCAACCATTATATGTTGTTAAAAAAAGACTTTTCAGGTTTCTTCATCCATCCCGCCAATGACTATTCGCTCTCTATTCTTATTTAGAATTGTATCACCAATTCCTTTTACTTTTATCAGTTCTTCTATGGATTTAAACGATCCATTGACCTCTCGGTACTTCACAATCTCGGCCGCTTTTTTTGCACCAATACCGTGAAGTTCAGCTGCTAATACATCGGCATTGGCAGTATTAATATCGACTCTGTCTGCCAGTACAAATGAAGAACTTAAGCAGATAAAAACCAGTAACAGTAACTCTCTTAGATATCGCATCATTAACCTCCCTGTTATCCAATCAATGATCGCCTTATTACAATAAGGCCACTCCAACGCCGTCCTGGCATCAGTTTTGATAGCTAAACTCAGAACAAATTCGCTGTCAAGCAGTGATCGGGAATGATTGGCGTATATCGCTATTAATTGCCTGAAGCGCGGCTAACGGATCGTCGGCAGCAGTGATTGGCCGTCCGATCACGAGGTAGTCTGACCCGGCATTTAGCGCATCAACCGGCGTGGTGACTCTTTTCTGGTCATCGACCTGCGCACCAACAGGGCGGATGCCTGGCGTAACAAAGCCGAACGTTTCGCCACATAGTTGATTTAACACATCGACCTCAAGTGGTGAGCAGACGACACCATTTAAACCTGCCTGTTCTGCTAATTTTGCGAGCCGTATCACATTCTCCTGCGCTGACCCTGACAGACCGATCTCCAGCAGATCGCTTTCACCCATGCTGGTTAGAATCGTCACCGCGATCAGCAGTGGCCGGTGTGATTTCTGCTCAAGCGCTGCACGTGCAGCCTCCATCATGCGGCGCCCGCCCAGCGCATGAACATTCACCATCCAGACTCCCAGGTCTGCAGCAGCAGCACACGCCCCAGCCACTGTGTTTGGAATGTCGTGAAACTTTAAGTCTAAAAAAACATCGAACCCATCGGCTACCAGGCGCTCTACTAATGCGGGACCACAGTGGGTGTAGAGCTCCTTTCCAACCTTGAGGCGACAGTTGGCCGCATCAAGCCCACTAACCAGCTCCATCACTTCCCCTGAGTCAGAGAAATCAAGTGCGACAATAACGCACTTAGGGTCGATCACTCTATTTTCCTTTCCACTCACGGTGCTCACCTCCAACAACAGATAGTTAATCGACAAAACAGATATGAGCCTTGCTCATAACAAAAAGCCCCATTATAAAATGGGGCTTCGTATTCAAACATTATGACTGCTAGAGCAGCAGTATTTTCAGACGCTATTAATCAGGAGCGACGCAATCTGGATAGCTGAAGCTTAAGGCATAGCAGCTTACCCATGGTGGCAGAGACACCGATTAGTGCTCCGACTACCAATGTGCCCACCAGGACCACAGACAATGCAACCTCAGCCGTTCCAAAGTAGTAGTTCACCTGGACCGGCTCTGCATTCAGTAGTGTAAAGCTCGCGCCTAGTATCAGAATTACCAACGTAAAAATAAATAAAAAGATTTTCATCATGTCATCACACCCCTTCTATGTGAAGTTCTGCTGCTCGATAGGCTTTGAAATTATAATTAGGCCAATCAAACAAGATCATTCCTGAATCGTTGTTGTCCCGATACTCTCATTCACTCGTTCACGCAGTTCCTTACCTGGTTTAAAGTGTGGTACATACTTCCCTGAAAGCGGTACCGGCTCACCTGTCTTTGGATTGCGTCCCATTCTTGGCGGGCGAAAGTGCAAGGAGAAGCTACCAAAACCGCGAATCTCGATTCGCTCACCACTCGCAAGTGACTGAGCCATCTGTTCGATCATGGTTTTTACAGCATATTCGATATCCTTATACGATAGATGCTTTTGCTTCTGCGCGATGATTTCAATTAACTCAGATTTTGTCATTTATTCCGCCCCAAAACAGATAAAGCGCTACACACGACTGCATATATCTGATCATCCCTTGTTACGCGATATTTTGCAATAACAAGGGAGAGCCGATCAGACATGAATCAACTACGAGTTGCCTTCCATTTTCTCTTTCAACAGATCACCCAGCGTGGTTGAGCCTGTTGATGCTGAAGACTGGCTATAATCTTTAACAGCAGCCGCTTCTTCATACGCATCTTTCGCTTTAACAGAGAGCATGATGGTGCGGTTCTTACGATCAACACCCATGAAGCGCGCTTCGATTTCATCACCCACCGTCAGCACGGTACGCGCATCTTCTACACGGTCACGCGCTAGCTCAGATGCACGAAGATGACCTTCAACACTCTCGGCCAGCGTCACAATTGCACCCTTGGCATCAACCTCGCTCACTACACCCTTAACGATCTCACCTTTAGGATGATCGGCAACGTAGTTGGAAAACGGGTCGCGCTCAAGCTGCTTAACACCCAGTGAAATACGCTCACGCTCCGGGTCGATCGCAAGAATGACCGCCTCGATCTCATCTCCCTTCTTGTAGTTATGAACCGCCTCTTCACCAGAGACATTCCATGAAAGGTCAGAGAGATGCAGCAGGCCATCAATACTACCGGTCAAGCCAACGAATACACCAAAATCAGTGATCGACTTAATGGTACCGGTCAGCTTGTCACCCTTATTATGGGTAGCGGCAAACTCCTCCCATGGGTTCGAGAAACACTGCTTCATGCCGAGCGAAATACGACGACGCTCTTCATCGATATCCAGTACTTTAACCTCTACCTCATCACCCAGGTGAACAACCTTGGAAGGGTGGATGTTTTTGTTGGTCCAGTCCATTTCAGAGACGTGAACCAGCCCTTCAACACCATCTTCAATCTCAACAAAGCAGCCGTAATCTGCGATGTTGGTCACTTTGCCGAAGACCTGATGGCCGACTGGATAGCGACGGGTCAGATTACCCCATGGATCTTCACCCATCTGTTTCAGGCCAAGCGACACGCGGTTACGCTCTTTATCAAACTTCAGCACCTTAACGTCGATCTCGTCACCAATGTTAACGATCTCAGAAGGCTGCTTGACCCGTTTCCACGCCATGTCGGTAATATGGAGCAGACCATCGATACCGCCCAGGTCGATAAATGCACCGTAATCGGTAAGGTTCTTAACCACGCCCTTAATGACCTGCCCTTCCTGAAGGTTGGCAAGTAGCTCTTCACGCTCGGCGCTGCTCTCTTTCTCAACCACTGCACGACGAGAGACGACGACGTTGTTACGCTTACGATCAAGTTTGACAACCTTAAATTCAAGATCCTTGCCTTCAAGGTAAGAGGTGTCACGTACCGGACGAACATCGACCAGTGAACCTGGCAGGAATGCGCGCACTGCACCGATCTCAACGGTGAAACCACCCTTCACCTTGCCTGTAATAATACCGGTTACAATCGCACTGCTTTCAAGAGCCTCTTCAAGCTCGTCCCAAAGTTTCGCACGCTTCGCTTTCTCACGAGAAAGTCTTGTTTCGCCAAAACCATCTTCAATTGCATCCAGGGCGACATCAACCTCATCGCCCACGGCGACTTCGGGCTCACCCTTCTCATTCAGGAACTGCTCAAGGGGAATAACACCTTCAGACTTAAGCCCTGCATTCACGACGACCACATCGGGTCCAACTGCCATCACAACACCCGTTACGATAGCGCCTGGACGCATTAATTTTTCTACCTGACTCTCTTCAAAGAGTTGCGCGAAACTTTCACTCATTATTTAAAAAACCCTTGATCCACTTAAACACATCCAGCCTCAATAGCGTGATGCAGCGAACCCGATTGTTGAAACCGCTTGCACGGTTATTTAGTTAATAAACTGCCCCAAGACTCTGTTATCGATAAAAATAATAGATACCACCAAAATCGAAGAACATCCTGTACAAATCCACCCCTCGCTCAGTCGAGCTTGGCGTATTTTTCTAAAATCCCCGCAACCACTTCATCGACACTTTGCATCGTTGAATCGATCAATATCGCTCCGGGTGCGGGTACCAACGGCGCTACGCTGCGATTTCTATCCCTCGCATCTCGCGCTTTGATCTCTTCCAGAAGATCGCAGAGATTAGCACTCATCCCCTTTTCTTTCAACTGTTTATAGCGCCTCTGGGCGCGCTCCTCGGGGCTTGCATCGAGGAAAATCTTAAGTGCTGCGTCCGGGAAAACGACGCTCCCCATATCCCGCCCATCGGCCACCAGACCCGGCATTACTCTGAAATCACGCTGACGCGCCAGCAGCGCCTCTCGCACAGCGGGCAGCGCCGCCACCTTTGAAGCTGCATTGCCGCACGCCTCGCTGCGGATTTCACTGCCAACGACCTCCCCTTCAAGCAATATCTGCGGCTCACCCGCGCTAGAATCAACCTTAAATTCAACGGCTAACTCTCTAGCAACCAGGGAGATTTCAGACTCGTTATCCAGCTCAAGCTGGCGTTTCAATGCCGCCAGCGCCACCAGGCGATATAGCGCGCCGCTATCCAGAAAATGCCACCCAAGGTGGTTCGCAATAAGGCGGCTCACGGTCCCTTTTCCGGAGCCACTGGGGCCATCAATGGTGATGACGGGGGCGACCTCTGATGCAATTTTCCGCTCACTCATCGCTCATTTCACCCCTGATGATCGCTGGTGATCGACAGTCCGGCACGCTGGGCAAGCGCTACAAATCCTGGAAAGGAGGTGTTCACGTTGGCACAGTCGAGGATTTTGATCTCACCACTGGCGCGCAGCGCCGCCATCGCAAACGACATCGCGATGCGGTGGTCGCCGCCACTATCGACACAGCCACCGCTAATCTCTCCACCGCGGATCACCATCCCGTCCGCTGTTGGTGTCGCCGCCACCCCCAGCGCCTTCAGTCCATCGGCCATCACCTGAATCCGGTCGGTCTCTTTAACGCGCAGCTCCTCTGCCCCTGTCAACACCGTCTCACCCTCGGCGCAGGCGGCTGCGACAAATAGCGCGGGGAATTCATCGATCGCCAGAGGCACCTGATCCTGCGGGATCTGAATACCGCGTAGCTGGCTTGATCGCACACGAATATCGGCCACCGGCTCGCCACCAACCACTCGCTCATTCTGCACTTCGATCGCCCCCCCCATCTGACGCAGAATATTGATCACGCCGATACGGGTTGGATTGATGCCGACATGCTGTAACAGCACATCTGAATTGGGTGCAATAGCTGCGCCCACCATAAAGAAGGTCGCTGACGAGATGTCGGCAGGGACATCGATGCGCGTCGCCTGTAGCTCGCCCCCACCTGAAAGCGAGGCGGCGTGACCATTGACACGCACTTCATAACCGAACCCCTGCAACATCCGTTCGGTGTGGTCCCGGGTCGGTGCCGGCTCGATCACACAGGTCTCCCCCTCGGCATAGAGCCCCGCCAGCAGTAACGATGATTTGACCTGCGCACTGGCCATCGGCATTTTATATAAAATCCCCTTCAGCTGCTGCCCCCCTTTCACCTTTAATGGTGGTGTGCCGGCGTCGGTTCCTTCTACCACCGCCCCCATCATCGCCAGCGGCACAGTGATGCGCTTCATCGGGCGCGCGTTTAATGAGCGGTCACCCACCATCTCAACATCAAACGACTGCCCCGACAGCAACCCGGAAAGTAGCCGCATCGAGGTACCTGAGTTGCCCAGATCCAGCACGCCTTCAGGTGGCTTGAGACCATGCATCCCGACACCATGGATAGTGACATTCCCGTTGGTCGGGCCGTCGATCTGAACCCCCATCGCACGAAAGGCGTTTAATGTCGCGAGGCTATCGTCACCTTCAAGAAACCCGCTGATCTCAGTCACGCCATTGGCCAGTGAGCCGAGCATAATGGCGCGGTGTGAAATCGACTTATCTCCTGCGACACGAATTTCACCGCTGAGATGCCCCCCCGGTGAGAGGTTGAATACTAGGTCTGAACCTGACATATCTACAATTTCCAAACTGTCATTAAAAATTAAACGGGAGCCGACGGCTCAACCGCAAAAACGGTCGCGCGTCTCTTTTGCTCGCGTGAAGACATTCACTACTGCGTCACCATCATTATCGCGCACCGCCTCTTCAAGCTGCCGGAGGTCGTTATTGAAATGCTGTAACACCTCCAGCACCGCATCACGATTTTCCATACAGATGTCACGCCACATCAGCGGGTCACTCGATGCGATACGGGTAAAATCGCGAAACCCACCCGCAGCGTATGCAAAGATATCTCTACTTTCATCAAGGCTGGCGAGTGTATTGACCAGCGAAAATGCCAGCAGATGCGGCAGGTGGCTGGTTGCCGCCAACACCTCATCGTGATGCGACACGGCCATCTCCGTGACATTGGCGCCTGCAGCTTGCCACATCGCACTGACGCGTGCGCACTTCGCTGCGTCGGTCTCTTCAACCGGGGTTAGAATCACGCTGCGATGGTCAAACAGCTCGGCAAACGACGCCTCAACACCGCTTTTTTCCGTACCGGCAATGGGGTGGCCCGGCACAAAGTCGGTAAATCGACTACCGAGGACCGCTCGCGCCTCTTCAACCACACACCCTTTGGCGCTACCGACATCGGTGATCACCACTGCTGGTGAAAGCGCCGGCACCATCTGCTTTAATACAGAGAGCATCGCACGCAAAGGCACCGCCAGCACCACCACATCGGCACCCGCAACGGCCGACGCCACCTCCAGCTCATAGCGATCAATCACCCCTAGCTCAAGCGCTTTCTGTAGATGCGCCTCATCGCGGCCGCAGCCTACAATCTCACCACATTCGCCTGTGCGACGCAGCGCGCGCGCCAGCGAGCCACCAATCAGGCCGACACCGATAATTGTCAAACGCTGGCTGGAGAATGGCTGGCTGGGTCTGCTCAATGGATTAGGCCCTGGTTAGATGTCACGCCCAATAACGCGTGCGATGCCGCCCAGCTCAACCATCAACGCAGATAGTTCGACAGGGCTTAGCGCCTGATCCGCATCACACCACGCATCCTGCGGGCAGGGATGCATCTCAACCAGCAGTCCATCTGCACCAGCTGCGACCGCTGCGCGTGACAGTTCCGGCACCATCCACGCCTTACCGCCGGCATGGCTTGGATCGACAATCACCGGCAGATGCGTTTCACGCTTTAAGACTGGAATCGCAGTCACATCGAGCATATTGCGGTATGCGGTTTCGAATGAACGCACGCCGCGCTCACAGAAGATGATGTTGTGGTTACCGCCCGCGGCGATATACTCCGCAGACATCAGCCACTCAGAGATAGTCGCGCACATACCACGCTTCAAAATCACCGGCACCTGTGTTCGCCCCACCTCTTTCAGCAGATCAAAGTTCTGCATATTACGGGTACCGATCTGGATCACATCAACGTTGTGTTCAAGGAAGGTGTCGAGCATGCGCACATCCATCAGCTCAGTCACGATAGGTAGATTGTGCTGGTTTGCCGCTTCGCGAAACATCGTCAAACCGTCCACGCCGACCCCCTGAAAGGAGTAGGGACTGGTGCGAGGCTTAAACGCACCACCGCGCATCAAACGACAACCTGCCGCTGCCACCCCTTCGGCAGAGGCGGCCATCTGTGCCGCGGTCTCAACCGAACACGGGCCACCGATCACCTGCACAGTAGCGCCACCGATCGGCACACCGGCAACATCAATCACGGTACTCTTTTCATGTGATTCACGCGCCACAATCTTATAGGGCTTCATCACCCGCACCACTTTATCAACGCCACGCAGCGCCTCAAGCGCCTCCTGATCCACCGCCTGCTCATCACCAATCGCACCGATGACAATACGCTGAATACCGCGCGACACATTCGAGCTAAGCCCCATCTGGGCCAGCTTCTCTTCCACTGCGTTTACCTGCTCATCAGCAGCCTTGTTACTCATGATAATAATCATGTTACTTTTCCTGGTTCTAAAATATTGTTAAATGGTTAATGCAAAAGATGATAGTGGATCGCGCCTGTGCGTTACAGCACCGCATCGGGATAGGCGCCAAGCACCTTGACCATATAGGCCGTCTGTTGCAGTGTCTGTAGCGATTTCGCTACTGCGGGGTCCTGTTCATGCCCTTCGATATCGATAAAAAAGACATAGTCCCACATGCCACGCCGCGACGGGCGCGACTCGATACGTGTCATCGAAATATCATTATCTGCAAACACTTTTAATAGTTTGTGCAGTGCCCCCGGGTTGTTGGCGGTCGAGACCAGTAGTGATGTTTTATCATGACCACTCGGTTGCGCCAGATGGTTGCCGATCACTAAAAAGCGGGTGGTGTTGTCTGGCTCATCTTCAATATTACTCGCCACGATCTCGAGCTGGTAGATCTCAGCGGCCATCTCACCGGCAATCGCGGCCGCCCCTTCCGTTTCAGCCGCACACCTTGCCGCCTCTGCGTTGCTGCTGACCACCACGTACGCGACCCCAGGCAGATTGGCATCCAGCCAGCCGCGGCACTGCGCATGCGCCTGGTGATGCACGTATAGTTTATTTATCGACGCCAGCGTTTTCGACTTGCTCATCAAGTTATGGTGAATACGCAGCTCGACTTCACCACAGATCTTCAGTGGTGAGTTCATAAACATATCAAGGGTGTGGTTCACCACCCCCTCAGTTGAATTTTCTACCGGCACGACACCGTAGTTTGCGCGACCCGCTTCAACCTCGCGGAAAATATCATCAATCGCCGCCATCGGCACCGTCGTCACAGCACTGCCAAAATGTTTGGTTGCGGCCGCCTGGGTGAAGGTGCCGGCTGGCCCCAGAAACGCAATTTTCATCGGATACTGCAGCGCCAGACATGACGACATAATCTCACGAAAAAGGCGCGCCATCGTCTCATCATCGAGCGGCCCTTTATTGCGCGCCATCACGGTGCGCAGCACCTGCGCTTCACGCTCCGGGCGGTAGTAGACGACATCGGGGCCGTCGCCCTTGTGGCGCGCCACCTCCTCGGCACATCTGGCCCGCTCGGAAATCAGCGCCTGAATTTTTTCGTCGATCTCATCAATGCGCGCACGCACCGCCTGCAGACCATCTGTATCGCTCATCTCAATTGACCCAAAGCAAAAAATCTATAGCGTCCGGACACACACCACACCATCAATCGCTCTGATTTTCTCCACCACATCCGCAGGGATGTCGCCTTCGACATCCGCCAGCGTGTAAGCAACATCGCCACGCGATTTGTTCAGCAGATCGATAATATTAAGGTTGGCATCGGCCATCGCGGTTGAGATCTGCCCGACCATATTCGGCACGTTTGAGTTAACGATTGCGATACGTGAGTCCGTCGGACTGCCACTGCGCGGCATCACCACCTCAGGGAAGTTAACCGAATTGACAATGTTGCCATTCTCCAGATAGTCACGAATCTGGTCAACCACCATCACTGCGCAGTTATCCTCCGCCTCAACGGTTGAAGCGCCGATATGTGGCAACGTAATCACACGCTCATGGCGTTTCAGGGTGTTGCTGGCGTAGTCACAGACATAAGCGTAGAGCTTACCCGCTTCAATCGCATCACATACCGCGGCATCATCGACGATCCCGTCGCGCGAAAAGTTCAGCACCACTGCGCCGTCTTTCATCAGTTTGATCCGTTCGGCATTGATCATCTGCGTGGTCGCCTCAATCAGAGGGACATGAAAAGAGACATAGTCTACCTGCGACAGCAGCTCTTCGATGCTGTGCGCCTGCGTCGCCTCGGCCGACAGTCGCCACGCACTGCGTACCGTAATGCAGGGGTCATACCCCACCACATTCATCCCCAGTTTAAGCGCGGCATTGGTCACCTGTACACCGATCGCCCCCAGCCCGACCACCCCCAGTGTGCGCCCCGGCAGCTCAACCCCAACATAATTTTTTTTACCCGCTTCTACCTGCTTGTGAATGCTCGCGTCATCACCTTCCAGGTTGCGTGCATAGTCCCACGCCTGGCAGATGTTACGGCTCGCCAGCAACATCCCGGCGAGTACCAGCTCTTTCACCGCGTTGGCGTTGGCACCTGGCGAGTTAAACACCGCCACACCGCGTTTTGTCATCGCATCAACGGGAATGTTATTAACACCCGCACCCGCGCGGCCAATCGCCTTGAGCGAATCGGCAAGCGCCATATCGTGCATTTTGGTGGAACGCACCAGAATGGCATCGGGCTCCGCGACCTCATCGTCCACCGTATATTGCCCCAGCGGTAACCGTTTCAGGCCGAGGTCAGAGATGTTGTTCAGCGTCTGGACTTTATACATGACGGCGCCCTATCCGTTACGTTTTTCAAAATCAGCCATAAAGCTGATCAACGCATCGACACCCGCCTCTGGCATCGCGTTGTAGATACTGGCACGCATGCCACCCACTGAACGGTGCCCCTTCAGCGTCATGAGTCCAGCCTCTTTCGCGCCACTCAGAAAAGCGTCATCAAGTGCTGCATCCGCGAGCGTAAACGGCACGTTCATCCACGAACGGCAGCTCGGGTCGATCGGGTTGGCATAAAAATCGGAGCGATCAATCGCATCGTAAAGTTTGCCTGCTTTACGCTCATTGATCTCGGCCATCGCAGCAAGCCCACCGTTTTTCTTCAGCCACGCAAAGACCAGCCCCGCCAGGTACCAGCCGTAGGTCGGTGGTGTGTTGTACATTGAGTCGTTGTCCGCCATTGTTTTGTAATCACACATCGTCGGCATACCCGGTACTGTCTCACCGAGCAGATCCTCACGTACAATCACCACGGTCAGGCCGGCCGGCCCGATGTTTTTCTGCGCTCCGGCGTAGATCACACCAAACTTTGAGACATCGATCGGACGCGACAGGATGGTCGATGACATATCTGCCACCAGCGGTACGTCGCCCACCTCCGGTATCCAGTGAAACTCCAACCCACCAATCGTCTCATTCGGGGTGTAATGCAGATAGGCCGCATCGCTATTGAGCCTCCATTCTGACTGCGCCGGCAGCACACTAAAATTACTCGCCTCGGCACTCGCCGCCACATTGACATCGCAGAAGCGTTTCGCCTCAGCAATCGCCTTTTTCGACCACTGCCCGCTGTAGATATAGTCCGCGCTCTTTTTGCCGCGCAGCAGATTAAGTGGCACGTTAGCAAACTGCGCACTGGCACCGCCCTGCAGAAAGAGCACTTTATAATTCTCTGGTATCGCCATCAGCTCACGCAGATCGGCCTCTGCCTGCGCCGCAATCGACATAAACTCTTTACCGCGATGGCTCATCTCCATCACAGACATTCCAGCGCCCTGCCAGTCGAGCAGCTCTTGCTGTGCCTGTTTCAGAACCGCCTCGGGCAGGCAGGCGGGGCCGGCACTAAAATTATAAATCGGTGACATCAACGTTTCCTTTCAGATCTTCTCTTACAGTAAAATCAACAGCGCTATTCATCTTCTCTGGCTGGTTCAGCGGCATCATCTGCTGCACTGCTATCGGCATCGGCATCGGCATCGGCATCGGCATCGGCATCGGCATCGGCATCGGCATCATCCGTCACAAGGTTTGCGATCCGGTCAAGCCCGACCAGGCGCTCATCACCACTCAGGCGGATCAGACGCACACCCTGTGTGTTACGCCCCTGTATCGAAACCTCATTGACACGCGTACGCACCAGCGTGCCGCCGTTGGTGATCAGCATCAGCTCATCATCATCATGCACCAGTTCTGCGCC
>DRLG01000084.1 GCA_011053135.1 Chromatiales bacterium | reverse complement strand
TCAGGGTGGCAAAGGCGATGCCTGTTAGTAGTGTTCGAAAACGGCGCGAGGGTTTGACCATTGTCTGAGGTTGGGTTTCCAGTATCCAGTGAGAGGTGAGCTCTGTTAAAGTGCCCCCTGATTATTGGCCGGCTGTTACGCCTGCCAACTATTACTATAACCAAGTAGCTGGGGGTTGTCAGTGTCAATTATTAACGGCGCATTGTACGTGGTGGCGACACCGATCGGCAATCTGGGTGATATCAGCCAGCGTGCGCTGGAGGTGTTGAGCGCAGTTGCGGTGATCGCTGCCGAGGATACGCGCCATAGCGGCCAGTTGTTGCACCACTTTGGCATCAGGACGCCGACGATAGCGCTGCATGATCATAATGAACGGGCGGTGAGCGAGTCGATTGTCGCCCGGCTACAGGCGGGTGAAGCGGTGGCGCTGGTGAGCGATGCGGGCACGCCGTTGATCAGCGATCCCGGCTACCACCTCGTGGTGCAGGCGCGTGCCGCGGGGTGCCGGGTGGTGCCAGTGCCGGGGGCGAGCGCGCTGCTGGCAGCGTTGTCGGCCTCTGGTTTACCGAGTGATCGTTTTATTTTTGAAGGATTTCTGCCGGCGAAGGCGGGCGGGCGCACGGCGAGGCTGGAGTCATTACGCGATGAGCCGCGTACATTGCTCTTTTACGAGGCTCCACACCGTATCGAAGCGTCGATTGCCGCTATGGCCGCTGTGTTTGGCGCTGATCGGCCGGCGGTGATCGCACGTGAACTGACCAAGACCTTCGAGACGATTCAGGGCGGGTCGCTGGCGGCGCTGTCGAGCTGGTTAGCGGACGATGCGAATCAGCGCAAAGGGGAGTTTGTGGTGGTGGTGGGGGGTGCGCCGGTTGAAGCGTCGCTGGTCGATGCGGAGGCCGAGCGGGTGTTGCGGCTGCTGCTGGCTGAGATGTCAATCAAACAGGCAGCGACGTTGACAGCAAAGATCACCGGCGCAAAAAAGAACCTGCTCTATCAGTTTGCGCTCGAAATTTCTGCGGATTGAGGCTTTTTCCCCTTTGCGCTTTTCTCTTTTCCCCTGTATCTTCCCGTCCGGGAGTTGGCCAGGCAATCGCTGTTCGACCATTTTTGTGGTCGGGTGGAGGAAAGTCCGGGCTCCACAGGGCAGGGTGCCAGGTAACACCTGGGCGGTGAGAACCGACGGCCAGTGCAACAGAAAGATACCGCCTGTAAGCGGGTACGTGTGCCCGTTTAGAGGTAAGGGTGAAATGGTGCGGTAAGAGCGCACCGCGTGGCTGGTAACAGCAACGGCATGGTAAACCCCACTCGGAGCAAGACCAAATAGGGGAACGTATGGCGCGGCCCGCGTTGTTCCCGGGTAGGTTGCATGAGGTGTGTGGCGACGCACATCCCAGATGAATGATTGTCCACGACAGAACCCGGCTTATCGGCCGGCTCCCACTCTATAATTGCCAGGGAAAAGGGAAAAAACAGAGGGAGAGGGGTTCCCTGTGCGATCACCCCTTTTTCTTTGCCTGTACCTTTTTTTCCCAGTCGAGTGCGGTCTGTGCGATGAGCGTCAGATCGTTGTGCCTGGGCTGCCAGTCGAGTACTTCGCGGATCTTGCTGGCAGCGGCGATCAGTGCCGGTGGGTCGCCCGCGCGGCGGGGCTGTTCGACGACGTTTAGCTCATGACCGCAGCATTTAGCAACGGTATCCAGCACTTCTCGCACGCTAAAGCCGCTACCGTAACCGCAGTTGAGGGTGGTGGATTCGCCGCCATTGCGCAGATATTCGAGCGCCTTGAGATGGGCACTGGCGAGGTCATCGACATGGATATAGTCGCGCACACCCGTGCCATCTTCAGTGGGATAGTCGGTGCCGAAGATGGCTACCTGCTCACGCGCGCCGGTAGCCACCTCGCAGGCCACCTTGATCAGGTGGGTCGCCTCAGGCGTTGACTGGCCGATCTGCCCTTCGACATTGGCGCCCGCCACATTGAAGTAGCGTAGCACCACATATTCCAGCTCGCAGGCGGCAGCGAGGTCACGTAGCATCCACTCACTCATCAATTTGGAGGTGCCGTACGGGTTGATGGGGGCGAGCGGCGCCTCTTCAGAGGCGGGTAGCGCCTCCGGAATGCCGTAGACGGCTGCGGTAGATGAGAAGATAAAGTGTGAAACCCCCGCTTTCTGACAGCAATCCAGCAAGTTACGAGTATTGCAGGTGTTGTTGCCGTAATATTTCATCGGGTCGGAAACCGACTCTGGGACAACAATATTGGCGGCAAAGTGCATCACGGCACCGATATCGTGCTCTTTAAGTATGCGGCTGACGAGGGGCTGGTCGCCGGTATTGCCGACAATCAGCTCGCCATGCAGTACCGCCTCTTTAAAACCGGTCGAAAGATTATCGAGTACCACCACCCGCTGACCCGCTTCGCCCAGTTGTCGAACGACGTGACTACCGATGTAGCCGGCGCCACCTGTGACCAGGATTCCCTGCTGTGCCATTGAACGCTCCTCATTATTTAATTTTATTTAATGAAATCATAGCATCGATTTGGGGTGTGAGAGCGTTGTTATGGCGAGAGGGGGCCATTTTACCGTCAACTGTTTGTGGTGTTAAAAATGCTCATTTTAAAGAAAAATCACAATTTTCATGGCTTTGATGCAACTATTTTGTTGACATCGAGGGTCTTCATCAGCAGAATAAGCCGCTTGCATTTTTGGAGGGGTTCCCGAGTGGCCAAAGGGATCAGACTGTAAATCTGACGGTTCATCCTTCGGAGGTTCGAATCCTCCCCCCTCCACCATAAATAACAATTAAGGTGTAATGCTAGGTTGACATAAGCGGGTGTAGTTCAATGGTAGAACGTCAGCCTTCCAAGCTGAACACGTGGGTTCGATTCCCATCACCCGCTCCATCTAAATCTTACTAATTGGTGCAGCAGGATAAGATGGCGGTTTAGTTGAAGTTAGTTTTGCCTGTGATGGGCGAGTGAAGCGCCCATATAGCTCAGGTGGTAGAGCACTCCCTTGGTAAGGGAGAGGTCACCGGTTCGACTCCGGTTATGGGCTCCATATTTGGTGTATGGTGTTTTTTTATTTTTTGGCGTGTGCTGGTAATTTAGCTATTGGGAGACAATCGCGATGTCTAAGGAAAAGTTTGAACGTAATAAGCCACATGTGAATGTGGGCACAATTGGTCACGTTGATCATGGTAAAACCACGCTGACCGCAGCGTTGACAGTGACACAGGCGAAGAAATTTGGCGGAGACTCTAAGGGTTACGACCAGATTG
>DRLG01000083.1 GCA_011053135.1 Chromatiales bacterium | reverse complement strand
GGGCGGGGCTGGAAAAGGTCGCGGTTGAGCAGACGACGCTCGGTGACCATTACGATCCAGCCGATCGCTGCGTGCGCCTTAGTGAGGCTAACTTCACTGGCAAGTCGCTCACCGCCGTTGCGGTTGCGGCCCATGAAGTGGGCCATGCGATTCAGCACCGTGATAACGACCCCAGGCTGGCGCTGCGTGCCAGGCTGGTGAAGCTCGCTCAGGTGACGGAGAAGATGGGGTCAGTGGCGATGTTTGCAGTGCCGGTGCTGGTCGGTTTTACGCGTGCGCCGTCGGTGGGGGTGTTGATGTTTGTGGTCGGCCTGATTAGCCTTGGTGTTTCTGCGCTGGTGCATCTGGTGACGCTGCCGGTGGAGTGGGATGCCAGTTTCGGTAAGGCGATGCCGATGATTAAGGGGGGGCACTACCTGACAGAGGCCGAGGAGCTGGCAGCGAAAAAGATCCTGCGTGCCTGCGCTCTCACCTATCTGGCCGCGTCGTTATCGAGCCTGCTCAATATCTGGCGCTGGATTCGTTTCATCCGTCGCTGAATCAGTCGCTGATCAAGGCGGTGTTGATAACTCTTAGAAGACAAATGGCCCTTTCTGATTTATATTTCCATCTATACGAATAATAATATCGGTTGACGATGAGGCTGGGGGAGATGGGGGAGAATCTTGCTAAGGAGCGGCGCGTGAAAACGCGACAGACGGTGCTGGTATGAAACATCATCCCTATCGCACGCTACTGCTGTGGGCCATCTGGGCGGCGACCGCGACGGGTGTCTACTTCGGCTTCTACCAGGAGGCTGGCATCTGGGATTTTCTTGCCCAGGATAAAACGCGCATTACCTGGATCATCCTCGCCTTTTTTGTTTTTGGCCTTGTTGCCAGCTTTGAGCTGAGTGTGGTGCTCACCAAAGAGTCGCTGGCGGCTCGCCGCATTGAGAGTGAAGTCAAAGATAAAGGGCTGATCGGTCTGCAGAGCCGCTCCGAGAAGCGCGCTGTGAACCGTTTTTTTATCTCGCTAAAGATGGCGATGGAGGGAAACAGCAAGCCCGATACCGAAGCGCTGTTGCATGTCGAACTCGCCGGATACCAGCGCATGGGGCGTTCGATTGAGGTGGCGGGCAACCTGCTGATCACTCTGGGTCTGATCGGAACTGTAATGGGCTTAACGCTGACACTGACCGGCCTGACCAGTTCACTTGATGCGCTTGGCCACGATCAGGAGCAGCTGTTACAGGGGTTGCGCAAGGCGATGGGTGGGATGGGCACCGCTTTTTACACCACGCTGCTGGGTGCCATTCTTGGCGGTGTCCTGTTGCGAGTGTTTGCTCAGATCGCCGAGCAGGGGGTGGAGGCGCTATATGATCGCATCATGCGTATCTGCCTGATTTACTGCTCGGCCGACTTTAAGCCGTCACTGGAACGCGATATCCGTTTTCTCGATGCCGAAATGGCTTCGCTGGGTGAACGGGTCAAGTTTCTGCAATCGGCCTTTAGTGCATCACGTGGCGCGATGGAAGAGTTTCGTCAGGAAGTTGGCAATCTGCGCAGTCTGTCGCAGGAAGAGCGCACCGCTCTGCTAGAGACGATAGAGATGAACCGGCAGGCCTACATGTTGATGCGACAGGAGACGCGCTTGATGAAAAATCTTAATCGCACCTTCTGGCAGCGGTGCAAAGATGTGTTGCGCTTTAAGCCGCGTCGCACACCTCCCCCTGAAGAGTAACCGCGCGCTTTTGTGCCGTGAAAGATAGACGCAAGTTTTCCTACACCAACGTCCATGAGAGTTTCTCGGATGTTGCGTTGCTGATGCTTGCCACCTTTATTTTTCTGCTGGTCACCATTCTGATCACCTCAAAAGTGGCTGAAGAAGATCAGTTACCCCGGCTAAAAGAGCAGGTGGCAAAGCTTGAAAAGCAGCTTGAATTGTCGGGTGCCGATAAAGCGCGCCTGATAGGCGAGCTTGATGAGATGGCGATTATGGATTCCGAAAGCCAGATGGATAAAATCCTCGAGCCGGCCGGGCTGGCCGAAGGCGAAGGGCGCAAAGATTTTGAAATCTTTATCGAAGGGTTAAAGAAAATTCCCGGCAAAGAGATTCACCTCGTCATCGATGCCACTGGCTCGATGCACGGTGCCTCCCATTTTCTGATTCCAGTGCTGCGTGTGATTGTTACCCGCTCGGGGAAAAACCTGGATGCGGTTACCTGGTTTTCAGATGGCATTGCAAAAACCTATACCGGCTCAATGGGTGAGATGTTCGATATGTTGATGCAGGGGGCGCCATTTGTCGGCAACAATGAGACCATTGGTGACGCCTTTCGTCGCGCGGCAAAGAACACCCGCGCACCGGGGGCCTATCTGTTGATTGGTGATGAGCCTTCGGATGACCAGATCTTCTATTCTCGCATTAAAAGCCCTGTCTTTACGCTGCCGCTGGGGCGTTCAAACCCACCGACACTGGCGGAGTATAAGACCCTATCTGAAAAAACGGGTGGATTGATGTTGCAGATGCGGTTTGAGTAGCGCGCAACGAAACAATGTAAGAGCGCCTGCGTGATATTTATCGAAACGATGATTGTCGCATCACGCTGCCAGCTCACTCAGTAACTGCCGTATCATCTGCTGTGCCTGCGATAGATAACCGCTGCCAAACAGGTTGAGGTGGTTGAGTATGTGGTAGAGGTTGTAGAGCGTTTTGCGAGTTTGATAGCCGCTATCGAGCGGCAGTGCACCCTGATAGGCGCGATAGAACTGTTCATTGAAACCACCAAAGAGCTCTGTCATGGCGATATCGGCTTCACGGTCGCCGTAGTAACAGGCGGGGTCAAAGATCAGCGGTGTACCGCTCTTATCGAAGCAGTAGTTGCCTGACCATAGATCCCCATGCAGTAGTGATGGCAGCGGGGTGTAGCCATCAAAGAGCGCACCGAAACAGTCGAGTAGCCGCTCCCCCTCAATTTGCAGTGGACCGTCAAAGCCATTCTGTCGCGCGAGTTTGAGCTGAAAACCGAGGCGATGTTCGCGCCAGAAATCGATCCAGTTTTGAACGGGTGGATTGGGCTGAGGAGTGGAACCGATGGTGTTGTCCTGCTGCCAGCCAAAATAGTCACAGCGTTGACTATGCATCGCGGCCAGCTGCTCACCCAGCTGCGCATGGCTGCCGCTGTCGCCAGCGGCACGATCGATATAACTCATCACCAGAAAGGCGTTCTCATCCGCCGTACCACAGCAGAGCGGTCGGGGTGTCGCGATCGTTGCGCTATTCAGTATCGCCTGTAGCCCGGCAAGCTCAGCAGTAAACATCGCCAGAGCGTCGCGATTATTGAGTTTGATGAAGTAACGTTGACCACTCCCCTCTAATAAAAAGGCCTGATTGATAGAGCCGCCGCTAATCGCGCTGCGCTGCTGG
>DRLG01000082.1 GCA_011053135.1 Chromatiales bacterium | reverse complement strand
GGGTAAGGTCGTAACCGACGACCCCTTTGGTGGTGTAGACACCGCAGCGTATCTCGCGCCCATCACCGGTGATCGCTCGCAGCCCGAGGGTGTTTTCACGCGGCGTGCCATACTTGACCGCGCGCGGCCCGGATGAGTTGTAGGCGAGATTGCCACCGACAGTGCAGACAGCCGCGCTAGTAGGGTCTGGCGGCCAGAAGAAACCGTGTTCGCCGGCCGCCTCCTGAACCTCCTGATTGGTGACGCCAGGGGTGACCACCATCACGCGGTTGGCAGGGTCTACCTTGATGATCTGGTTCATGCGCTCAAATGAGAGTACCACGCCACCAGCAATCGGTACCGTTGCTCCGGTGGTGCCGGTTCCTTTGCCGCGCGCGGTGATGGCGATCTTATGTTGATTGCAGAACTGAACGATGTGGCAGATCTGCGCATGATCCAGTGGGAAAATGACGGCCTCGGGTAGCGCTTCGCGGCGACTATTATCGTAGCCGTATGGCCAGCAGTCGGCGGGGGCGTGCAGCAGCTGCTGCTCACCAACAATGGCGCGTAGTGACGCCAGGAGCGCTGGTGTCATTACCTTTCCCTGCCTGTTAAGCCTCTATGTATTCAAAGACTTTAACGACACCCTGCACCCCTTTCACACGCTGTGTGATTTTGGCCGCGGCATCCCCCTCTTCACGGGTGACAAGCCCCATCAAGTAGACAACACCGCGCTCGGTGACGACCTTGATATAAGCGCTGGAGAGCCCTTTGGCGCTGATTAAAGTGCTTTTGACTTTAAATGTAATCGCGGCATCATTATTCTGCACTTTAAGGCCGATCGGGCTGGTGATCTTGATTTCGTTGTTGACCTGTTTAACTTTCATCTGCTGGCGTGCATGGGCTGCGGCACGCTTGCGGTGCTGCTCACTCGGCACCTGCCCGACCAGGAGCGCAATACCGTTGAAGACGATCACCTTGATGCGGGAGTTTTTCATCAGTTTGGTATCGGCGTGAATGGCGCTGCTGATCTTATGCTCACTGGTCTGGTCATCGAGAATGGTGCCGGCAGTGCGCCGATCGTGCGCGACGAGGGCGCCTGTTGTGGCCGCGCCGGCAACGATGACCGGGGCGCACCCCTGAAGTGACGTAACAATTAGCAGCGACGCGCAAGCGGCAACAAAGAGTCTCTTCACAATCAATTCTCCTGTCCGAGTAGTTGGTAGTCGATGAGGTCACACAGGCAGTGGATGGTGAGCAGGTGCACCTCCTGAATGCGCGCAGTGTTGTCGGCCGGGACGCGAATCTCGACATCATTCTCGCTCAGGATTTTTGCTATCTCGCCGCCGTCGCGTCCGCTAAAGGCGATCACGTTCATTTCACGTTCGTGGGCGGCGTGAATCGCATTGACAACGTTGGTTGAGTTGCCGCTGGTAGAGATGCCGACCAGCACGTCACCCGGCTGCCCCAGCGCGCGCACCTGCTTTGAAAAGACATCATCAAATGAGTAGTCGTTGGCGATAGAGGTGATGGTTGATGCATCCGTCGTCAGCGCGATACCGGGTAGCCCCGGGCGTTCGATCTCAAAGCGGTTGAGCAGCTCTGATGAGAAGTGTTGTGCATCGGCTGCGGAGCCACCGTTGCCACAGGTGAGAATTTTATGTTCCTTCAGCAGGCAGGCGGTTAAGAGATCGGCGGCGGTCACAATCGGTTGTGATAGCACTTCGACGGATTGTAGTTTGGTTTCGACGCTGTCATTGAAGATGCGTTTGATACGAGTTGCGAGATCCATAAGGGTGGTGTGCTGTCTCTTAAGTTGATTGTATGGCGGCTACCAGGAGCCTGTTAACACTAATATTGGGCCTGAAAAGCGTTCTGTATCCACTGGATATTATCTGCTTGTGTGGCCGCATCCCTGTCGGCATGGATGGCGATCACATCAAAACGTGCGGGCCGCTTCGCGGCCTGTCGGTCTCTCTGTAAATAGTGTAACGCACTCATGATTAGCTTGTCTTGTTTGCGCCGGTCAACGCTGCTATCGGCACCACCAAAATCCCGGTTACGGCGGTAGCGCACCTCGATAAAGACGATGCTGTCGTGGTGCTGCATGATGAGGTCGATCTCGCCACGGCGGCAGCGGTAGTTACGGGTGATAAGGCGTAACCCCTGTTGCTGCAGGTAGGTGAGTGCGACTGTCTCTGCTTGCTGGCCGCGCTGCTGTCTGTTGGTGTTGCCCATGAGCCGTTCCGTGGCGAGGCCTTAATGAGTCGGGTTAGAGTGGCCGCGCGATGCCGCGTTTGAAATGCGCCCATGGCAGTTGTCGGAAGATACGGTTCTGCTCATTCAGACTGAGCGAGCCGGTCTCGCCATTGAGGCGCTCATAACGGAATCTTGCCATATGTCTGAGCTGTGGGACCAGTCTGTAGGCGTCGATCCCCATGGCGTAAAAGCGGGTGTACTGGCGGCTCTGTTCCGGCCAGAGTTTTTCAATGCGCGATTTGAGGTTGCCCGCTTCTGCGCTGTTGTTGAGTACCCACGGGATATCGCAGAAGGTGATCTGGTCGAGATCGCGGTTGGCCTCTTTATCCTGATAGCCGGCGTAGAGGTGCGAAGTGGCGTAGACCGGCAGGTCACCTGCGTAATGAAATTTGAGCTGGGGTTTGAGCAGGCGTGCCTGCCTTGGAAAGGCGGTCATAAAGATAAAGTCGGCATCCTGGCGGCGGCGTGGTTCAAATTTGAGTTGGCTCCCAAGCAGGCGTTGCAGCTTCTTTTTGCGGCGCTGGCTCTCATCGATATTTAGCAGGTCACGCAGTGGCACGGAAAAATCATTTTTGCTGGAGGCGTAGCTCTGATGTTCGACAACGGTGCCGTTAAGCCCTTCCCATCGCTCATTGAAAGCTTGCAGGATGCGCGCCCCCCACGCCCCCTCCGGGACAATCGCAAGCGCCTGGTTGTAGCCGTCGAGCCACGCGCGTTCGGCTAGCTGGCGCGCCTCATCTTCAGGTGAGAGACCGTACTGATAGAGGTTGTCGATCGCCATAGTGGTGTCGCTGCTGTAGTTCAGGGTGAGGGTCGGTAGCGTAATGTTGTCGCCCTTGAGTAGCGCATCAACATCTGTTTTTTCAAGCGGCCCAACAATAAACTCCGCACCATCATCGACCGCCAGCTGGTACAGTTCTGTAATCGTGCGCCCTTCCTGTGCGGTGTCGTAGATGCGAATCGATGGCGCTTTTTCATCCGACTTTTCATTGTAGTGGGCGGCGAAAAAACCATCGCGGATAACGCGCGCAACTTTAGAAAAGTTGCCATCCATTGGTAGTAGTAGCGCTATTTTCTCAGGGCGCTGAAGATCGCCCGCCTGCCATGAGTCGATCGCCGCCAGAATGTTTTCTGATACGTTAAGGTCTGGATAACGTTCACGCCAGATCGCGAGTGAGAGCGCGATCCGGGCGCTGCTGGTAGCATCGCTGCGCTGCGTATTTTTGGCGAGCAGCGCGAGCTCCAGCCAGCCGCTGAATGTGTCGGGCGGTGGGTCGATGCGGAGCTGTTCCAGCATCGTCTCAGATAGCATCATCAAAGTTTGCCAGATCAGTAACTGGTTATCTTCAATCTCGGCTGCCACCGTCTCCGGCGGCACCTCAAATGGTGCGGCGAGATAGGGTTCTCGCTGGATATATTCGCGCACAGCCTCAATCAGGTTGCCCGCACGGCGATAGGCCTGTGCGCGCAGCAGATGGTATTCGGCGCGCTGTTCGCGGGTGGTCTGTGGTGATGGTGGTTGCTGCAACAGTTCCAGCGCGCGCGCCGGTTCGGCCTCAGCAAGGGCGATGCGTGCGCCAAGCAGGTTGAGTGTGAGCTGCTGCATCGGGGTCAGTGTTGCGGTGGGTATTGTCTGCAGCGTCCTTTTGGCCTGCGCGATATAGTTGCCCTCGAGTAGCAGGGTGGCCGCCTTTAGTTGATAGTCGGCGCGCAGATTGGCAGGGGCAAGCAGTGCCAGCTGTTTATAGGCGTTACCGGCCGCTTCGTAATGACCGTCGAGCGCAGCATTTTCAGCGAACGTTATCAGCGCTTCAGTGTCGCGCTCTCCACTCTTTTCCGGGGTGGTTGAGCAGCCGCTGATCAGGGTGGCAAAGGCGATGCCTGTTAGTAGTGTTCGAAAACGGCGCGAGGGTTTGACCATTGTCTGAGGTTGGGTTTCCAGTATCCAGTGAGAGG
>DRLG01000081.1 GCA_011053135.1 Chromatiales bacterium | reverse complement strand
CCAAGCCATTATTTATTCCCATCCACTTTGGTTTTGTTTGAGTTCTTATCCAGCACGAAGCGTGATTCTAGCAAGATTCTATGGGTAAGATTAAATCCCCGCAAGGATTTATGCGCTTCCCGTCAACTTTACATCCATTTGCGGTGCGATGGAACAACCATCCTGTTTCTCAAGGTAAGCCAACAGTTCGGGTGTGGCCATTACGGTCAAAAGATATCCATCACTTGCAGATGCCTCCGCCACCACAACATCCCACTCATAAAGCTGGGATCGCAAGCGCCCACTACCGGCTGTCAACAGAATCTGCTGCTGGAGCAGCCCGCCATCACTCAACCCTTGCACCATATTCGGCTGCTCAACCAGATCATCGCTATCCGCTTTATCAGCAGCATTCACCTCAAGAAAATGTTGCGTTAAGGCCTGTAGCAACAGGCTAACGCCTTCACCAGACTGTGCTGACAGCCAGACGCGACAGGGCTTTCCTTCTTTATCATAATCGATGCGAGCAGTCGCACTGGCCATCTGATCAATCTTGTTATAGACCTCTATCTGCGGAATATCGCCCGCACCAATCTCCTTTAGGACACGGTTGACCTGTTCCATATAGAGGTGACGCTCTTCGTCGCAGCCATCGATGACGTGCAGCAGCAGGTTCGCTTCGACCGTCTCTTCCAGCGTCGCACGGAAGGCCGCCACCAGATCGTGCGGCAGGTGACGAATAAACCCGACTGTGTCGGCAAGAATCACCTCTCCAACCGCTGGTAGTTCAACGCGGCGCAGCGTGGGGTCAAGCGTCGCAAAGAGTTGATCTGCGGCATAAACCCCTGCACCCGTAAGACAGTTAAAGAGCGTTGACTTCCCGGCATTGGTGTAACCAACCAGCGACACCGTCGGCACGGCCGCCTTGCGTCGTGTCTGTCGGCGCAGTTCACGCTGCTTTCTAACCTTATCCAGCCGTTTATTGAGCTTTTTGATGCGCCCGCCGATCAGGCGGCGATCCGTTTCCAGCTGCGTCTCACCCGGGCCACGCAGACCGATGCCCCCTTTCTGCCGCTCTAAATGGGTCCAGCCACGTACCAGGCGGGTGGAGAGATGTTTTAGTTGCGCCAGTTCAACCTGCAACTTCCCTTCAAAAGAGCTTGCGCGCAGCGCAAAAATATCCAGAATCAGCCCTGAGCGATCAACCACCCGGCACTTCAAAAGCGCTTCCAGGTTTCGCTCCTGCGTCGGTGATAGCTGATGATTAAACAGTACCAGTTCAGCCTTTTCTGCGACCACATGCTCGTGAATCTCTTCAGCCTTACCAGACCCCACAAAGTATCTGGGATCGGGGGTTTTGCGTCGCCCAGTCACGATCGAGGTGACCTCAACATCGACCGACGCTGCCAGATCGCAAAATTCATCCAGGCTCTCCTGCGCATCACGTGCGCTAAGCTCCAGATGAACCAATATAGCTCGTGTACCACCCTGGGGGCGGTCAAACATATCATCTACCAAACAGCTGCACCCACCCCTGTTATCACCCGCACCTTCGCAACATCACTCACCTGCAGGGGTATCTTCCGCTAGTGATGTTTTAATATTTCGCGCTGGGACAACGGTAGAGATCGCATGCTTATAAACCATCTGACTAACAGAGTTTTTTAGCAACACGACAAATTGATCAAAAGACTCAACCTGACCTTGCAGTTTGATTCCATTGACTAAATAGATTGAAACAGGGATGCGCTCCTTGCGCAAAGCATTCAAAAAAGGGTCTTGTAAGGATTGCCCTTTGGCCATTATTATTCTCCTTATATCCAAAAGATGGACGGACTTTCAGCTATCCTGAAATTGATGATTCAACTATAGAACTCAAGCAAAATCCCCCGCTAACCATACCTCAGTGTAACAAGCGAGCGACTGACTGCACCACAGCTTATTCATGAGTAGTGCCTCCCTCAACCAATTTCAAGACCATATTCATAACATTTCTATCACTGCCGTCAACCCATTTCTCGTTTTTCTCTGCCCGCAACCAGGTAATCTGGCGCTTTGCCAGCTGACGCGTCGCGATAATGCCGCGCTCGACAGCAGCATCAAGCGTCAACTCCCCGTCTAAATGCATCCATAGCTGGCGGTAACCGACTGAACGGAGCGCGGGTAGCCCTACGTGCAGATCGCTCCGTGCGTAGAGCTGCGCCACTTCATCAAGAAAACCCTGCGCCATCATCTGCTTAAAGCGCTGTTCAATACGGCGATGCAACTCCGCACGTTGCGGCGGCGCCACGATCAATTTTTTGACTGGATAGGGAAATGGCTCACGTTCATCACGGCTGGTCAGCTCTGTCATTGAACGGCCCGTAATCTCATACACCTCCAGCGCACGCTGAATCCGCTGAGGGTCATTTTTATGGATTCGTGCCGCAGATACCGCATCAATGCGAGCCAGCCGCGCATGCATCGCTCCCCACCCGATACGTTCGGCCTCAGCCTCCAGTGCTGCCCGCACCGCCTCGTCAGCCGATGGCAATGGTGACAGCCCCTCACTCAACGCCCGGTAATAGAGCATCGTTCCCCCCACCAGTAGCGGCATTTTACCGGCAGCGATAATCTCTTCGATCGCCGCCATCGCATCTCGGCGGAATCGTGCTGCCGAATAGGCTTCGCTCGGATCACAGATATCGATCAATCGGTGCGGCGCCTGCGCCAGTGTCTCTG
>DRLG01000080.1 GCA_011053135.1 Chromatiales bacterium | reverse complement strand
TCACTAGATAAGGTACGTGAAGGAATGGTGCTGACACTGCAGATGTTCAGCGGTGTACTGGAGAAATTTGGCATTAAAGAGATCGACCCTCAGGGGGAGAAATTTGATCCCGACTTTCACCAGGCGATGTCGATGCAGGAGTCTACTGAACTCGCTCCAAATACGGTAATTACCGTGTTTCAGAAGGGTTATATGTTGAATGAGCGCTTGATTAGGCCGGCTATGGTAGTGGTTTCGAAGTCACCATCACCCGCAGAATAATATTGATAGAGATGGCTTGAAAAGTCGAATAACGGCCTCTATGTAGAGATACAAGCTAAGCATTAAAAATAAATAAGTAACAAACTACGGAGATTCTGGAAATGGGAAAAATTATTGGTATTGACCTGGGTACCACAAATTCATGTGTGGCAGTCATGGATGGTGACAAGCCTCGCGTACTGGAGAACAGCGAAGGCAATCGTACTACGCCATCTGTTGTTGCCTACACTGAAGATAATGAAATTCTGGTAGGTATGTCTGCCAAGCGCCAGGCAGTTACCAATCCGACCAATACGCTGTTTGCAATCAAGCGCCTGATCGGCCGCCGTTTTGATGAAGAGGTGGTACAGCGCGATATTAAACTGGTCCCTTATAAAATTGTTAAGGCAGATAACGGTGATGCGTGGGTTGAAGCCAATGGTAATAAAATGGCAGCGCCTGAGGTGTCCGCACGCGTTCTGATGAAGATGAAAAAAACAGCCGAAGATTTTCTCGGCGAAGAGGTGACTGAAGCGGTGATCACCGTTCCGGCCTATTTTAATGATTCGCAGCGTCAGGCGACCAAGGATGCGGGTAAGATCGCTGGCCTGGATGTTAAGCGCATCATTAATGAGCCAACAGCGGCAGCGCTCGCTTACGGTATGGACAAGAGCCGTGGTGATTCTAAAGTTGCCGTGTATGATCTCGGTGGTGGTACCTTCGATATCTCGATTATTGAAATTGCCGAGATAGAAGGTGAGCATCAGTTTGAGGTGCTATCGACCAATGGTGATACCTTTCTCGGTGGTGAAGATTTTGATACCCGCCTGATCGACTACCTTACAGAAGAGTTCAAAAAAGATTCGGGTGTTGATCTTCACAATGATCCGCTCGCATTGCAGCGTTTGAAAGAGGCGGCTGAGAAGGCGAAGATCGAACTCTCATCAAGCCAGCAGACAGATATCAACCTGCCGTACATCACGGCTGATGCGAGTGGGCCGAAACACCTCAATATCAAGATGACCCGCGCCAAGCTGGAGTCGCTAGTAGAAGATCTGGTGAAGCGCACGATTGAACCGTGCAAGCTTGCACTGAAAGATGCGGGGCTGAGCGCTTCTGATATCGATGATGTGATTCTGGTTGGTGGTCAGACCCGTATGCCGATGGTGCAGAAAGCGGTTGAAGAGTTCTTTGGTCGCGAACCACGCAGAGATGTTAACCCGGATGAAGCGGTCGCTGTTGGCGCTGCGATTCAGGGCGGCGTATTGGGCGGTGATGTTAAAGACGTACTACTGCTTGACGTTACCCCACTCTCGCTGGGTATCGAAACCATGGGTGGTGTTATGACCAAGCTGATCGAGAAAAATACCACCATCCCAACCAAGGCGAGCCAGGTGTTCTCAACCGCTGATGATAATCAGACGGCCGTTACCGTTCATGTCCTGCAGGGCGAACGAGAAATGGCCTCTGCGAATAAATCACTCGGGCGGTTTGATCTGACCGATATTCCACCAGCACAGCGTGGAGTGCCACAGATTGAGGTGAGCTTCGACATTGATGCCAACGGTATCCTGAATGTCTCGGCTAAAGATAAGGCAACTGGAAAAGAGCAGTCGATTGTGATCAAAGCCTCAAGCGGCCTGTCGGATGAAGAAGTTGAAAAGATGGTCAAGGATGCCGAGGCACATGCGGAAGAAGATCGTAAGTTCCATGAGCTGGTCGCCGCACGTAATCAGGGCGACAACATGATTCACGCGGTGAACAAGTCTATCGAAGAGCTGGGTGATCAGGTTGATGCTGATGAGAAGAGTAAAATCGAAGCAGCGATCGAAGATCTTAAGGGCGCTTTGAAGGGCGACGATCTGGCGGCTATCGAAGAGAAGACTAAAGTGCTGACCGAGGCTTCTGCGAAGATTGCTGAAAAGGCCTATGCGCAGCAGTCGGGTACAGATGGTGCGGGGGCAACAGCCGCCGATACTGCTGCAGACGCCGCGCAAGATAAGGCTTCAACAGGGAGCGGTGCTGGCAATGAGAACGTTGTTGACGCCGAGTTTGAAGAAGTTAAGGACGATAAAAAGTAGTCCGCTTATGATGAAATGGGCTTCATACAGTGATCACTCGTTTTGCATCTGGTAGCGAGTAAGGTGATGTGTGATTGGCTCACTTGATCAGACAGGTCATTAAAGGCGCGGGGTTTATGCCCCGCGTCTTTATGTTTGGTATGTTGGTCATTTTTTAACTAAGAATTGAGAGAGTTAGGCAAAGAATATGGCGAAGAGGGATTACTACGAAGTGCTTGGGGTGGCGAAGAACGCCTCGGATGCTGAGTTGAAAAAGGCTTACCGACGCCTGGCGATGAAGCATCACCCAGATCGCAATCCTGGTAATCAGGGTTCTGAAGAGCAGTTTAAGGAGGCCAAAGAGGCTTACGAGACACTGGCCGATCCACAGAAGCGAGCGGCGTATGATCAGTTTGGTCACGCGGGTGTTGACCCTTCAGCGGGTGGTTTTGGTGGTGGCCGGGGTGGCAGTGGTAATTTTAGTGATATTTTTGATGATGTCTTTGGCGATATCTTTGGCGGCGCACGTGGTGGCGGTGGCGGGCCGAATCAGGCCTATCGTGGCGCTGATCTACGTTACGATCTTGATCTGAGTCTCGAAGATGCCGTGCAGGGGACGACCGTTAAGATCCGTCTGCCAACGAAGGTTAAGTGTGAAACCTGCAGTGGCAGCGGAGCAAAGAAGGGGAGTACACCAAAGGTGTGCGCCACCTGTAATGGTCAGGGGCAGGTGCGGATGCAGCAGGGGTTTTTCTCAATCCAGCAGGCGTGTCCGAAGTGCAAGGGTAAGGGTAAGACGATCTCTTCTCCCTGTGGCGACTGCCATGGCGAAGGGCGCAAGCTGGAACAGAAGACACTGTCGGTGAAGATCCCTGCGGGTGTGGATAGTGGCGATCGAATTCGTCTTTCGGGTGAAGGTGAAGCGGGTGAAAATGGAGGTCCTGCGGGCGATCTTTATGTGCAGGTGCGGGTGCGTTCGCACTCGATTTTTTCCCGCGACGGGAGCAATCTCTACTGCGAGATGCCGATCAGCTTTGTCACTGCTGCATTAGGCGGGGAGCTTGATGTGCCGACACTCACTGGTCGTGTGAAATTGAAGATCCCGCCAGAAACACAAACAGGACGTGTCTTCCGTCTACGTGAAAAAGGGGTGAAGTCGGTGCATGGTGGCGCGACTGGAGACCTGCTCTGCAAAGTGATCGTTGAAACCCCGGTCAACCTGAGTGCACAGCAGAAAGAGATTCTGGAAAACTTTGAGGGTACGCTCACCGATGCGGGCAGCAAACATAGCCCTAAATCTCACTCATGGTTTGGTGGGGTGAAGAAGTTTTTTGAAGACCTGAAGATTTAGTCGAATAGCATTCTGGGAGAGCGGGTAATGATTCGGATCGGGATTACAGGTGCGGCGGGCCGTATGGGGCGCTGTCTGATTGAGGCGTGCCAGCAGCGTGCAGATGAGGTTCAGTTTAGCGCCGCGATTGAACACCCCGAGAGTTCACTGGTGGGGGCCGATGCCGTTGAGGTTGCCGGACTGGGCCGCTCTGAGGTAAAAATTAGCGCCAGCATCAATGCGGTGAGTGACGATTTTGATGTGTTGATCGACTTTACACGCCCCGATGTCACGATGGCCAACCTCGCCGTCTGCCGCAGGGTGGGCAGGGCGATGGTGATCGGTACCACCGGCTTTTCCGACGAAGAGAAACAGGCGATTAGTGATGCCGCTAACGTTATTCCGATTCTCTTCGCACCCAATATGAGTGTTGGTGTTAACCTCTGCTTTAAGTTGCTGGAGATGGCTGCCAGGGTGATGGGCGACGAGGTCGATATTGAGGTGATCGAGGCGCACCATCGCCACAAAATCGATGCCCCCTCCGGTACAGCACTGCGCATGGGTGAAGTGATCGCCGAGACGCTGGGACGTGATCTCAATGAGTGCGCAGTTTACGGTCGTGAAGGTGAGACCGGTGAACGTGATCGAAAAACCATCGGCTTTGAGACCATCCGTGCTGGCGATATTGTGGGAGACCACACGGTACTCTTTGCTGCGATGGGTGAGCGGATCGAGATCACTCATAAAGCCTCAAGCCGCATGACCTTTGCTACGGGTGCAGTACGAGCTGCGCTGTGGCTGAAAGAGCGTAAAAATGGACTGTATGACATGCAGGATGTGCTGGGGTTAAAATAGCGCGCAACGCGCTTCTATTTCTTTCGCTGCGGTGATGCTGGATGGACACCCTGTGGCCAGATAGGGTAGAATCCTGTCGTCTGAACAGCACGATCCTGGCTGATAAGACACCCAAAATAATAACCGAGTATCTATCTATTGGCGGGATGAGTGCATCGCTCCTCCCGTTTTGTCTATCTGCCGGAGAAGAATGTGTCACAACCTGCCTTGTTAGCCCTTGAAGATGGAAGCTTGTTTTGGGGGGTTGCCATTGGTGCAGCAGGTGAGACGACAGGCGAGGTGGTCTTCAACACCTCCATCACCGGTTATCAGGAGATACTTACCGACCCCTCCTATTCAAAACAGATCGTCACCCTGACTCAGCCGCATATCGGCAACGTTGGCGTCAATAGCGAAGATGAAGAGTCAGGCGGAGTTGCCGCCAGCGGTCTGGTGATTCGTGATCTACCGCTGACCCATAGCAACTGGCGCGCAGAAGAGCCGCTGGCAACTTATCTCGAACGCCACAACGTGATCGGCATTGCCGATATCGATACCCGTCGCCTCACCCGTATTCTGCGCGATAAAGGGGCGCAGAACGGCTGTATCGTAACGGGGGAGCGTATCGATGAAGCGGCAGCCATTGAAGCCGCAAAAGGTTTTCCAGGTTTAAAGGGGATGGATCTGGCAAAAGAGGTCAGCACGAATCAAACCTATCCGTGGGAGCAGGGGGTTGGTCGCTGGTCAACGTCACCAATCAAACACGCAGCAGATGGCCACCGTTTTAATGTGGTGGCCTACGATTTTGGTGTTAAAAGAAATATCCTTCGCATTCTGGTTGAGCGAGGCTGTAATGTGACCGTTGTTCCGGCGCAGACTACGGCGAGCGAAGTGTTGGCGATGGAGCCTGACGGGGTCTTTCTATCCAACGGGCCGGGTGACCCCGCGCCGTGCGATTACGCCATCGATGCGATCAGGGCGATTCTGGAGGGTACAGAGATTCCGATGTTTGGCATCTGCCTTGGCCACCAGCTACTGGCGCTTGCCTGTGGTGCCGAGACCGAGAAGATGAAGTTTGGCCACCACGGTGCCAACCATCCGGTGCAGGAGCTTGCGAGTGGCGCAGTGATGATCACCAGCCAGAACCACGGTTTTGCGGTGGCTGAGGCGAGCCTGCCCGCGACGTTGCGTGCAACACACCGCTCGCTCTTTGACCAGTCGCTGCAGGGGATTCATCACACCGAAAAACCGGCCTTCGGTTTTCAGGGGCATCCTGAAGCGAGCCCGGGGCCACAGGATGCCGCCTTTCTGTTTGACCACTTTATCGACCTGATGCAGCAGCGCTGCTCAGCCTGAGTGATTAAATATTACGTGAACCTTTATTGCGACCTTCTTCAGAACTAAAAAATGCCAAAACGTACAGATATTAACAGTGTTCTAGTGATTGGCGCAGGCCCGATTATCATCGGTCAGGCGTGTGAGTTTGACTATTCCGGCGCGCAGGCGTGTAAAGCGCTGCGCGAAGAGGGGTATCGTGTGGTGCTGGTGAACTCCAATCCCGCCACCATCATGACCGACCCCGAGATGGCGGACGCCACCTACATTGAACCGGTCTGCTGGCAGACGGTTGCCAAAATCATCGAAAAAGAGCGCCCTGATGCACTGCTGCCGACCATGGGTGGGCAGACGGCGCTGAACTGCGCGCTCGATCTTGCGCGTGAAGGGGTGCTGGAGAAATTTGGTGTGCAGATGATCGGCGCCTCCAACGATGCGATCGACATGGCGGAAGATCGTGACCGCTTCCGCAAGGCGATGGATGAGATCGGCCTTGAGTCACCACGTTCAAGCATCGCCCATAGTATGGAAGAGGCGTTTCAGGTGCAGAAGAAGGTCGGCTTTCCAACCGTGATCCGCCCATCGTTTACCCTCGGTGGCAGCGGTGGTGGTATCGCTTATAACCGCGAAGAGTTTGTTGAGATCTGTGAACGCGGGCTCGATCTTTCGCCGACCAATGAGCTGCTGATCGAAGAGTCGCTGGTGGGGTGGAAAGAGTATGAGATGGAGGTGGTGCGCGACCGCAACGACAACTGCATCATCATCTGTTCGATTGAAAACTTTGACCCGATGGGGGTGCACACAGGTGACTCGATCACCATCGCACCGGCGCTGACGCTGACCGATAAAGAGTATCAGGTGTTGCGTAACGCCTCACTGGCGGTGCTGCGCAAGGTCGGTGTTGAGACCGGCGGCTCTAACGTACAGTTTGGCCTTAACCCCAAAGATGGTCGTCTCATCATCATTGAGATGAATCCGCGTGTTTCGCGCTCATCGGCACTGGCTTCAAAAGCGACCGGTTTTCCGATTGCGCGGGTGGCGGCAAAACTGGCGATCGGCTACACCCTGGATGAGCTGAGCAATGAGATTACCGGCGGTACAACACCCGCATCATTCGAACCAACCATCGACTACATAGTGACAAAGGTGCCGCGCTTTACCTTTGAGAAATTCCCGAAGGCAGACTCTCGCCTGACCACGCAGATGAAATCGGTCGGTGAAGTGATGGCGATCGGGCGCACCTTTCAGGAGTCCTTGCAGAAAGCGCTGCGCGGACTGGAGACCGGGATGGATGGTCTCAATGAGATGATCAACCTTGAGTCTGAAGAGGCGTTTGAGATCATTCAGCAGGAGCTGAGATCACCGGGGCCGGATCGTATCTGGTATATCGCCGACGCCTTCCGTTATGGTCTGTCGGTTGAAGAGGTCTTTGAACTCTGTATGGTTGACCCCTGGTTTCTGGTGCAGGTACAGAACCTTGTTGAGCTGGAGAAGGGGATCAAGGGGCGTGAGCTGGACAGCTTTACCCGAGATGAGCTCTACGCCCTTAAGCGTAAAGGTTTTTCTGATCGTCGCATGGCAACGCTGCTCGGCGCTCACGAAGAGCAGCTGCGGGCGCTGCGCCATAAGCTCGATATTCATCCGGTTTATAAACGGGTTGACTCCTGTGCGGCAGAGTTTGCCTCCACCACCGCCTATCTCTATTCAACCTATGAAGAGGAGTGCGAAGCCGCCCCTTCGACACGCGATAAAATCATGGTGCTGGGCGGTGGCCCGAATCGGATCGGGCAGGGGATTGAATTTGACTACTGCTGTGTGCAGGCGGCCTTTGCGATGCGCGCCGATGGTTATGAGACCATCATGGTGAACTGCAACCCGGAAACGGTCTCAACCGATTACGACACCTCGGATCGCCTCTATTTTGAGCCGTTGACGCTGGAAGATGTACTGGAAATTATCGCCGTTGAAAAACCGAAAGGGGTGATTGTTCACTACGGTGGGCAGACGCCACTGAAACTGGCGCGTGCGCTGGAAGCGGCCGGCACGCCAATCATCGGGACATCGCCCGATGCGATCGACCTTGCCGAAGATCGTGAACGCTTTCAGCAACTGATTCAGGAGCTGAATCTCAAACAGCCACCGAATGCTACGGCGCGTACCCAGGAGCAGGCGCTTGAGCTGGCCCAGGCGATCGGTTTTCCGCTAGTGGTGCGCCCCTCCTATGTGCTGGGTGGTCGAGCGATGGAGATTGTCCATCATGAGGATGACCTGAAACGGTACATGACAGAAGCGGTGCGCGTCTCAAATGACTCCCCGGTGCTACTGGACCATTTTCTGAGTGATGCGATTGAGCTTGATGTCGATGCGGTCTGTGACGGCAGCGAGGTGGTGATTGGCGGCATCATGGAACATATCGAACAGGCGGGGATTCACTCGGGTGATTCCGCATGTTCTCTGCCGACCTATAGCCTTGACCCTGCGATTGTTGAACGTGTGCGTGAACAGACAAAGCAGCTAGCCCTTGGTCTTAAGGTTAAAGGGTTGATGAATGTGCAGTTCGCGGTGAAGGGGAACGACATCTATGTGATTGAGGTCAACCCGCGCGCCTCTCGTACCGTGCCGTTTGTCTCCAAGGCGTGTGGTATTTCGCTGGCACAGGTTGGCGCGCGCTGCATGGCGGGTACCTCACTTGCCGAGCAGGGGGTGAGCCGCGAGATTGTGCCGGACTACTACGCTGTTAAAGAGGCGGTCTTCCCGTTTGCAAAGTTTCCCGGTGTCGATACGCTGCTGGGGCCAGAGATGAAATCGACCGGTGAAGTGATGGGGGTGGGCCGCACCTTCGCCGAGGCCTTTGCCAAAGCGCAACTGGGTGCCGGTGTTATACTACCACGAGGTGGGCGCGTCTTTATCAGCGTGCGCGATGGCGACAAGCCGCGCGCAATTGAAGTGGCGCGGATGTTGCGCGAGATGGGTTTTGAGATCGTTGCCACACGCGGCACTAAAGAGACGCTGAAGCAGGCGGGCATTGCGTGTGAGGCGGTTAATAAGGTGGCTGAAGGGCGCCCTCACATTGTCGATATGATCAAAAACGGCGAGGTGAATTTCATCATCAACACCACCTCTGGAAAACGAGCTGTTTCTGACTCTAGCCAGATACGTCGTGCAGCACTGCAACATAAGCTGACCTACACGACGACGATTGCGGGTGCCCATGTCACAGCGATGGCGCTGCAACAGATCGACCAGGATAGTGTTAATAATTTACAAGACCTCCACAAGGAGCTAAACGGATGAATAAAGTCCCTTTGACGCTGGCGGGTGCCGAAAGTCTGCGAAAGGAATTAGAAGAGTTAAAGACAGTTGCCCGTCCGCGTGTGATCGAAGCGATTGCCGAGGCGCGCGCCCACGGTGATCTGAAAGAGAATGCCGAATATCATGCGGCGAAAGAGCAGCAGAGCTTTATCGAAGGGCGCATCAATGATATCGATGGGAAGCTGAGTAACGCTGAAATTATCGATGTTACCAAGCTGAATGCGGGTGGAAAAATTGTCTTTGGCGCTACGGTCACACTCTGTAATGAAGAGAACGGCGAAGAGGTGACCTACCAGATCGTCGGTGTTGATGAGGCCGATATCAAACTTAATAAGATCTCTGTCAGTTCACCGATCGCACGCGCTTTGATCGGTAAAGAGGTCGAAGATATTGCGACGGTTCAGGCGCCTGGTGGCGTTAAAGAGTACGAAATTCTCTCAATCAGGTACATCTGATTAATATAAGTGATCACAGCATGACAAAGGCTATTTTAACGGCTTCACGATTCGATATGATCGAACGGCTACTGATGGCGCTCTGGATTGGTGGTCTCTGTATTGTGGGTTACCTGGTCGCGCCCATTCTCTTTGCCACCCTGGAGGACCGTCAGCTTGCCGGGATGCTGGCTGGCAAGCTGTTTTCGGCGATCAGCTGGGTCGGGCTTGTCATCGGCGGGACCCTGACAGTCGCCTGTCTGGTCACAGAGGGCAGCGCATGGCTGCGTCAATGGCGCGCTTGGGCGATGGTCGCTATCCTGGCCATTGTTGTGTCGATGCTGTTTGTGGTGCAGCCGATGATGGCCGACCTTAAATCACAGGGACCAGCCATTCCCGGCTCTGATCTTGCCGCCGCCTT
>DRLG01000079.1 GCA_011053135.1 Chromatiales bacterium | reverse complement strand
TGCTATCCTGAACATTGGCGGTCAACATTGAGATGTGTGCCGTGGGGTAAAGCGCTTTCATCTTCTCTGCTAGCGTCATGCCGTTCATCCCCGGCATATTGAAATCGATGATCATCAAATCAATCTGCTCACCTGTATGTGTCAGCGCCTCATCACCACTGCCTGACTCTAATATCCTCCAGTCAGGGTGGCGGTCAACCACCACACTCTTGATCAACATACGTGAGACGCGACTATCATCAACAATTAGAACAGTCTTTTCACCCATCGTTACCACCTCCAATGTGATACATCACAAAGAACCTGCACTGCTACTGTCAGCAAATCACCAATACGAGCCAGTCATTTCGCTCTGCTGGGCATTAGTCGAGGGAAAACTAAAATGGGCGGGGTAAAAACTGGAGGGGCTGTGCTCGATAATAAATCGCAATCATTCATGAGTAAGACTCCCTGCCATACCTTTACCAACGCCGCCAGCAATCGGCTGTAGTGTTAACTTCCCTATCTACCGCCCTTAGCGGCATAAAAAAAAGATTACTTAAGCAGCTAATCTCTCTTTTCCTAAAAATATCTATTTTCACTTACGCTTTTCACAACAGTGACCTCGGCCGTAATATCCAGTGCTAACAATATGTTACCATTGAAAACAAGGGGGTCTCTGGCCACCTGATACTGACGCCGCCATCGCAGATAACGGACAGCTAGAACCATGAGCCCCAAGCACCCTTCCCCGCAACAGCCAACGACAGAAGAGCAACAGAGACTCGAGCAACGGGTGGGCCATCTGCACTTCAAACAGCGCTTCGGAATAGAGACTGAACGGCGTGCACGCCTCATTGGGCAGGGGGTTAAGTTGCTCAACATTGAGAACTGGGGCAGTATGCACCAGCTGATCCGCACCTGCCTGAAACTCTCATTTAGTTATAAACGTGCGAAGAAAAACGTACTCAATATAGCGATCACCCACAACCTTTTACCTATATACAGACTACCTGCTGGGCTTGAGGGGCTAAGGCTACTTCACCTGAGCGATCTGCATCTGGATCTCTTGCCTGAGATGGCGAATTCACTGATCGCCAGTATCAACCAGGTCGACTATGACCTCTGCGTTATCACAGGGGATTACCGCGCGAAAACATATGGTGACTATAGTGCAGCAATCAATGGCATGAAAAAGGTGCGGCCGCATATCAAGGCGCCAATCTATAGTGTACTCGGCAACCATGACTCCATCTTGATGACAACAGCACTTGAGGCGATGGGGATTCGGCTGCTGATGAATGAGCATGTCGCGATCAAACAGAACAGCTGCACCATCTGGCTCGCCGGCATTGATGACCCCCACTATTTTCGCGCCGACAACATTGAAAAGGCCAGCAGTGAGATCCCCGCTACTGCACCTTCCATTCTGCTATCGCACACGCCCGAGATCTATAAACATGCCGCATATGCCGCCTTCGATGCGATGTTATGTGGGCATACTCACGGTGGACAGATCTGCCTTCCCGGCGGGAAGCCGCTCTACTGTAACGTCACCTGCCCACATAGATACTGCTCTGGTTCGTGGAAATACCATCGCATGATGGGCTACACTTCTCGTGGGGCAGGGGCCTCATTAGTCGAAGCCCGCATCAACTGTCCAGCCGAAATTACAGTCCACCATCTGTGCAACACATCATCACCTTAGCTCCTTCACCTACCAACCTGTACTCGCGAATCGAAACAGCCTGGGTTAATAGACGGGAGCCCTATACGTATCTGCAACGCATGTTTACGAACTGCCACAGGCGATAGCATAAGGAGTGTAAACAGTGAGAGACTGACTAAGCCTGCTTAAGATGGCTCTCAGCTTCCTCAGTTGCGCCCTCATCTTCACGCTCAAGCTTTTCTAGCAGCTCCACTCCTCTGGACTTTGCGTCATCAACCATTTCCTGCGCCGTATTGGCAGCATCATTTGCAATCTCTGTGGCCAACCCAGCCGCTTCATCTGCCAGTTCTGTCGCCTTCTGCTTAGTGCTCTCAATTGCCTCTGAAGCCTCTCTGTGGAGCTCTTCAATCACATCTGCCTGAGCAACACTGACTGCACAGAGAAGAGGGAGAGTGATTAATAATCGTGACAATACACCTCTGTTCACTGCCATTTTTTACACCTCATATTCAAGTTCACTTACCTATAAAACGTATAATCTTACGCCGTTCACGTTTATCAGGCCTGTGACTAGAAAAGCCCCCTGGCGGGGCTGATAGCTTGCGCAGTGCCTGCTGGCGCTCACGCTCAGCGATACTTTCAGCTGTCTCTGAGTAAAGCGTCTGTGCAATCGAAGCTGAGCCGCGTTGGGCACTAATCGCAGTGACCACTACCATCATTTCTGTTAGCGCGCGCCTGATTCGCAGGCGATCGCCCAGCTTCACTGCTTTACTCGGTTTGGCGCGCACACCGTTTAGATGAATCTTACCCCCGTTGATCGCTGCTATTGCAAGCGAACGGGTCCTGTAAAAGCGCGCAGCCCAGAGCCATTTATCAAGTCGAACACCTTGCGCCTCCTCCTTCATCGTGACCGCAATCAACCTCTCATCAGTAACAAAAAAGCCCTGCACGCAGGGCTTTTTCTATTTAAGCAACTGCCGCGACTAGCAGTGAATTGACTCTGTTCACAAAGGCCGATGGGTCATCCAACTGCCCACCTTCGCTCAACATTGCCTGATCAAACAGTACTGAGGTGATATCACCAAAGCGCTGTTTATCCGCCTCATCTTTTAGCCGAAGCACAATGGGGTGCTGCGGGTTAACCTCCAATATAGGTTTGCTTGAAGGTACCTTCTGCCCTGCCGCTTCCATAATCTTCTGCATGTTGATTGCCATCTCCTGCTCTTCAACGACCAGACAAGAAGGGGAATCGGTGAGACGATGGGTTAAGCGAACCTCTTTAACACGCTCACCCAGCGCCTCCTGCATGCGAGTGGTGAGCTCTTTACATTCATCAACGGCTTTCTCAAAGGCCTCTTTTTCACTTTCATCTTCTAGCTCTCCCAGCTCCAGCGAACCCTTGGCAACGGACTGCAGCGGCTTACCATCAAACTCGGTGAAATAAGACATCGACCATTCATCCACACGGTCGCTCATCAATAGCACTTCGATCCCCTTGGTTTTAAAAATTTCGAGGTGCGGGCTATTCCTGGCTGCAGCATAGTTGTCTGCCGTGACATAATAGATTTTGCTCTGTCCCTCTTTCATTCGCGAAACGTAATCAGCAAGCGACACATCCTGTGCATCACCATCACTTTCGGTTGAGGTGTAGCGCAGCAGTTTGGCAATACGTTCACGGTTCCCTGTATCTTCAGCCAGACCTTCCTTCAAAACAGGGCCAAACTGCTCCCAGAATGTTCTGTATTTTTCAGCATCATTTTTAGCCAGCCCCTCAAGCATCCCCAGTACCTTTTTCACAGAGGCGCCACGAATGGTATCGATCATACGGTTGTGCTGTAGCAGTTCACGCGACACATTCAACGGCAGATCACTGGAATCGATTACGCCGCGCACAAAACGCAGGTAAGTCGGCATCAACTGGTCTGTTGTATCCATAATAAATACGCGCTTAACATAGAGTTTAATCCCATGCTTCTGCTCACGATCCCAGAGATCAAACGGTGCGCGCTGCGGAATATAGAGCAGTGATGTGTAGGATTGATTCCCTTCAACATGGCTATGAACATATGCCAGTGGATCCTGAAAATCATGTCCCACATGTTTATAAAATTCGCTGTACTCTTCTTCCGTTATATCTTTTTTGGCGCGCGCCCATAAGGCTGAGGCACTATTTACAGTCTCATATTCACCCGCCTTCTCTTCATCCTGAGACGGCATCATAATCGGCAGCGAGATGTGGTCAGAGTATTTGTTAATCGTTGAACGCAGACGAAAATGGTCAAGGAACTCATCCTGATCTTCACGCAGATGCAACGTCACTTCGGTGCCACGCTCCGCCTTCTCGACTGTCTCCAGCTCATAACTGCCTTCGCCGTTAGAACTCCAGCGAACACCATGTTCAGGGCCGGTGCCGGCGCGTCGAGTGGTTAATGTCACCTTGTCGGCAACGATAAATGCAGAGTAAAAACCAACCCCAAACTGGCCTATCAACTGGCTATCTTTCGCCTGATCACCACTCAATGAATCAAAGAACTGGCGTGTACCCGATTTAGCGATCGTACCGATATTTTCAACAACCTCGGTGCGGTTCATTCCGATGCCATTATCAGCGATGGTGATGGTTCGGGCCTCTTTGTCAAATGAGACACGCAGCTTCAGCTCCGTATCATCTTCGTAGAGCGCGTCATCGCTCAGCGCCTCAAAGCGCAGCTTGTCGCAGGCATCTGAGGCGTTTGAGATCAATTCACGCAGAAAGATTTCCTTGTTTGAATAGAGCGAGTGGATCATCAGTTTCAGCAGTTGCTGAACTTCAGTCTGGAACTCCAGTGTTTCCTTATGCGCGTTGGTGGTCATGTTGTAAACTAACTCCTCTCATTGATGACTATATTTGGGTGCGTTCTGGTGAAAGCTAACCCCAGGATAAAACAACCCCCAGAATCCCACGCCAGAATCGCACCGCTCAAATCTAAAATATTGCGGCCTAGTATAAAGCGATGCGTGTCCGGAATGAATAGGGCCGGAATTTTTAAATTCAAGCGACCATTGCGAAAGGGTTATTCTCTAGCAGACTCACCATCACATTGGGAAGTAGAGAATAACCTGCCACCCTCTATGTTAAGATCACCCCATGCCTCTATGTTAAGATCACCCCATGCGATCACCATTTTCCCCTTTCCACCTGTTCGTTTTTATTTTTCTCATCACTGTCATTCTCGCGGTGATTCAGATCGGGGTGGTGACAATTGCATTCGACAAACTTGGCATCTCGCCGGACGGGGCGCTGCTGCTCCTCTTCAGCTCAATCGTCGGTAGCCTGATTAACCTGCCGCTCTTCCAGATCAGCGCTGAAAAACGTGAGTATGAGCCTCCATCGCCGCTCTTTCGCGGTCTACTACGTCACGTTCAACGATCATTCCACGGCAAAACCACCATCGCCATCAATGTCGGCGGCGGCCTGATCCCGTTTGTCTTCTGCCTCTATCTGATTCAATACAACACACTGACATGGGTTCAGCTTGGCCTCGCCACATTCATCGTCACCGTCGTCTGTTATTTTGCCAGCCGCCCGGTAGCGGGCATCGGTATCGGCATGCCTGTATTTATAGCGCCAATTACAGCGGCGATAACAGGCCACTTAATTGGTGGCGAGTTAAGCGCCCCACTCGCCTACATCAGCGGCACGCTCGGCGTGATCATTGGGGCGGATATGCTACGGATCAGGGATATTCGTAAGATGGGGGTGCCGGTCGCATCGATTGGTGGCGCGGGTACTTTTGATGGCATCTTTCTAACAGGCATTGTCGCCGCACTTCTCGCGTAATATTCTAGCCCTTATGAAAACGGTAAAGAGACAGACTATTCTGATCACTGGCTGCTCCAGCGGTATTGGCCTCTGTGTTGCGGAAGCTTTACAGCGACGCGGCCATCAGGTCTTCGCCACTGCGCGCCAACCAGTCGATGTCGAGCGACTGAAGCGGGCTGGCTTAACGGCGCTGCAGCTTAACCTCGACGACAGCGACTCAATTCAGCATGCCGTTGCCGAGGTGCTACAGGAGACCGGCGGCAAACTCGACGCGCTCTTCAACAACGCCGCCTATGGTCAGCCCGGCGCGGTAGAAGACCTGAGCCGAGAGGTGCTGCGCGCGCAATTTGAGACCAACCTGTTTGGCACCCATGAGCTGACCTGCCTGATCATCCCGGTGATGCGCAGACAGGGCCACGGCCGAATCATTCAAAATAGCTCTGTGCTGGGGCTTGCTGCCCTGCCGTTTCGCGGCGCCTACAACGCCAGCAAATTTGCCCTGGAGGGGCTGACCGACACCCTGCGACTGGAGCTACGCAACACCAACATCCATGTCTCACTCATCGAACCCGGCCCCATCACGAGCCGTTTTCGTGCCAACTCTTATGAGAAATTCCAGCATACGATCGATGCTGACAACAGCCCGTTCCGCGACGCCTACCACGGCATGATCTCGCGCCTCACCAAACCGGGCCCTGCGGCACCATTTACACTACCGCCGGAGGCGGTATTAAATAAGGTGATCCACGCACTGGAGAGCCCTCGCCCGCAGGTTCGCTATTACGTCACTCTCCCAACCTATCTGTTCGCCACCCTGCGCCGCATCTTGCCATTTCGCGCGCTCGACTGGGTACTGGCACGTGCATCCGGCGAGGAAAACCGATGAGCGCATCTTTGAATTAACCCGAATTCCTTAGCCTGAATTTCGGCTCTCACTCAATTTCGGTTATAATCGGCGGCCAATTGAATGTAACCGACCGTATTTCATGCGGTTTTACGAGCTGAGACAATATGACACAAACCAATAGCTTCAACACCGAATCATCCCTCACCGTCAACGGCAAAACGTACCGCTACCACTCACTCGCTGAGTTGCAGAATGCCAATATTGGCGATGTCGACCGCCTCCCTTTTTCACTACGCATACTGCTGGAAAATCTGCTGCGTCAGGAAGATGGGGTCGCCGTCAGCAAGGGCGATATCGAAGCACTGGTCAACTGGGACGCTAAAGCGACCCCGGACAAAGAGATATTCTTTATGCCTGCTCGTGTTTTGCTGCAGGACTTTACCGGCGTACCTGCGGTTGCCGATCTTGCGGCGATGCGTACGGCGGTCAAGCGCCTCGGTGGTGACCCACAGAAAATCAACCCCTTTACCCCGGCTGACCTGGTGATTGACCACTCAGTGCAGATCGATCGCTACGGCAGCAGCGAGGCGTTTCGCGTCAATGCGATCCGCGAACTGGAACGCAACCGCGAGCGTTACAAATTCCTGCGCTGGGGGCAGAACGCATTAAATAACTTCCGTGTTGTGCCACCCGATAACGGCATTGTTCATCAGATCAATCTGGAGCATCTCGCATCAGTCGCGATGACAAGCGAACGCGATGGCACAACCTGGGTCTATCCCGACACACTGATCGGCACCGACTCTCACAGCACCATGATCAACGGGCTTGGCGTTCTGGGGTGGGGTGTTGGCGGCATTGAGGCCGAAGCGGCGCTGCTTGGGCAGCCCTGTTCGCTGCTGATCCCGCAGGTGGTTGGCTTCCGCCTGAACGGCACCCCTGCTGCAGGCGTTACCTCAACCGATATTGTGCTGACCATCACCCAGAAACTACGGGCGTACGGCGTGGTCGGCAAGTTTGTCGAATTTTTTGGTCCAGGACTCGCCCATCTCACACTCGCTGATCGCGCCACCATCGCCAACATGGCACCCGAATACGGCGCAACCTGCGGCCTCTTTCCGGTCGATGAAAAGACCACTGAATTCCTTGAGCTCTCTGGTCGGGGCGCGTCAGCACCGCTGGTTGAGGCCTATTACAGGGCGCAGCGGATGTGGTATTCGCCCGAACAGGCGACACCCGACTACTCGGCCGTGCTAGAGTTTGACCTCGGCAGCGTAGAGGCCTGCCTTGCCGGGCCAAGCCGTCCGCAGGATCGAGTGCTGCTTTCAGAGGTGCGGATGTCCTTCCGCAAGGCGCTGATCAAACAGCTACAGCAGAAAGATAGCACCATCGAACAGGAGGCGATCAACGACTGGCTTGGCGAAGGGGGGCAGCCGATGATGACCGCACCGGAGCTGGCACAGGTTGAGGCGAATGAAGCGCTGGATGAGTTTGAAAAATGTGTCCCCGTACGTCAGAACGACGGTGTCGCCTATAACCTCTGTCACGGCTCCGTGGTCATCGCATCAATCACCAGCTGTACCAACACCTCAAATCCGGCTGTGATGATGGCCGCTGGACTCCTGGCACGTAACGCCATCCAGCGCGGCCTGCGCAGTAAGCCGTGGGTAAAAACCAGCCTGGCCCCCGGCTCACGCGTAGTGACCGACTACCTCACCGATGCCGGTCTGACCCCCTACCTCGAAGGGCTGAACTTTCACCTCGTCGGCTACGGCTGTGCAACCTGCATCGGCAACAGCGGCCCACTGCCGGAACATATCACTGAGGCGGTGAAGACCGGTGATCTTTCGGTTGGCGCGGTGCTATCGGGCAACCGTAACTTCGAAGGGCGCGTTAACGCACATGTGCGTGCGAACTACCTCGCCTCACCACCACTGGTCATCGCCTACGCACTGGCGGGTAATCTGAATATCGATCTGGCACGCGACCCTCTCGGCGTGGACCCCAACGGCGAATATGTCTACCTCAAGGATATCTGGCCGACTCAGCAAGAGATCACCGAAGTGGTTAAACAGTACGTCGGTGCCGAACAGTTTAAGCGCAGCTATGCAGATATCTTCAAGGGCGACGAGGGGTGGAATGCGCTCGACGTACCAGAAGGCGATCTCTTTCAATGGCAGGAAGACTCCACCTATATTAAGGAACCTCCATTCTTTGCAGAGCTCTCCCCCACCCCCGCACCACTAAGCGATATTAGCGGCGCGCGCGTATTGGCGATGCTCGGTGATTCGGTCACCACCGACCACATCTCACCGGCAGGTTCGATCGCAGAGAACAGCCCTGCGGCAAAATACCTGATTGAGCAGGGTGTCGAACAGAAGGATTTCAACTCCTACGGTTCACGCCGAGGCAATCATGAAGTGATGATGCGCGGCACCTTTGCCAACATTCGCCTGCGCAATCTGCTGGCTCCAGGCACCGAGGGGGGAGTAACACGCCTGCTACCCGAGGGGACTGAAATGTCGATCTACGACGCCTCGGCCAGATACCAGTCTGAGGGAACACAGCTGATTGTCATCGCCGGCAAGGAGTACGGTACCGGCTCATCGCGTGACTGGGCGGCCAAAGGGCCCAAACTGCTCGGTATCAATGCGGTGATTGCAGAGAGTTTTGAACG
>DRLG01000078.1 GCA_011053135.1 Chromatiales bacterium | reverse complement strand
CCGTGGCGAGGTTTGGGGATAGGGCGACAACTGTTGGAGGCGATGGTCGAGATTGCTCGCAATGCAGAGTACCCAGCTGTCATGCTGGCTGCCCAGGTCAGGGCGATCCCTTTCTACCAGCGTATCGGTTTTGAGGCGGTGGGCGAGGTTTTTATGGATGCCGGCATAGCGCATCGCAAGATGGTATTGCCGCTCAATGGTGGCTGAATGGGGTGTTCTGGGGATTTGTAAAGGGAATCTGAAAAGAGAGGCTGAAAAATGACGTTGCCTCTTCTTTATTAAAGCTCGACTATTTATAAAACATTGGCGGTAGCTGTTCACACATATTGCCCCGCGCACCAGCCGGATGACCAGGCCCACTGGAAGTTATAGCCCCCCAGCCAGCCTGTCACATCAACGACTTCACCTATAAAAAAGAGCCCTTTCACCTGCGTGCTTTCCATCGTCTTTGATGAGAGCAGGTCGCAATCGATGCCGCCGATAGTGACTTCAGCCGTACGATACCCCTCTGTGCCATTGGGTTTGATCTTCCAGTTGTGTATGTAGTCATCAATCTCTGCGAGCTGGTGTGATGAGAGTGATAGCAGGGGAGCATCGAGCGGAAGGGCTTTTAACATGGTCGTGACCACTCGTTTAGGTAACCAGTTCTGTAGCGCACTCTTCAACTGACGCTGCGGGCGCTGCTGTTGAATGGTGCGTAATTGATCAATGATCGCGACCTCAGGAGAGAGGTCTATCGTAACGGTTTCACCCGCCTCCCAATAGGATGATATCTGCAGGATCGCAGGGCCACTCAGCCCGCGATGGGTAAAGAGCGTGTTTTCTCTGAAGCCTTGGTTCGCGCTGCTGACATAACTGTCGATGGCGATACCGGATAGTGGCGCGAGCTGAGCCTTATCGCTGGGTTGCAGCGTCAGGGGTACCAGCCCTGCACGGGTCGGCCAGACCTTGATGCCAAACTGTTCGGCAACCCTGTAGCCAAAGGGGGATGCGCCCATCCGGGGGATGGAGAGTCCACCGCTTGCGATAACGAGCGATGAGCAGCGGTAGTTGCCCAGAGTGGTGTATAGTTCAAAATTATAGGTGGAGTGGTTACTGCCGTCTTGATGGATCGTGTCGATTTTTTTGTTGAGCTGGATGGTGACGTTGGCCAGATGGGCTTCGGTCAGCAGCATATCGAGGATCTCTTTCGCACTCCCGTCACAGAAGAGCTGGCCGTGGGCACGTTCATGAAATGGGATCTGGTATTTATCGATCAGTGCCAGAAAATCCCACTGGGTAAAGCGGCTCAGGGCCGACTTACAGAAATGTGGATTGTGTGACAGGTAGTGATCTGCATCGACATGGTAGTTGGTGAAGTTACAGCGCCCTCCACCAGACATCAGGATTTTCTTACCGGCTTTATTGGCGTGGTCGAGTACCACCACACTGCGGCCGCGTTTACCGGCCTCGATTGCACACATCAGCCCCGAGGCGCTGGCACCGATGATGATCACATCAGCGTTAGTCGTCATGGTTTTGTGAAGCGCAGGGTAGTGCTGTGGTCACCTGCTAGCAGCTGACCACAGCGCGCGATCAGTTAGTGATCGTGATCGTGTGAACTGGCGTGAGAAGCAGATTCGCCACCCGCCTGCTTGATGGATGCCTTTTCGATCAGGAGTGGGTAGAGGTATCCAAAACCGAAATCGGTATCAAGTGCAACAGTGCCAGTAACAGTAACCTTATCACCTGGGTTGGCACTCTCCTGGCTGGTAACGATCAGGCTGGCTGTTTCCCCTTTACCCGTACCATCTTCGATATGGATGAAGTTACGCTTCATGATGCCGTTGTTGGCTTTGGTCACGGTGCCATGAATGGTGACAACCTGGCCTTTCAGCGCGCTCTTCTCAAGATTAACCGCTTCAACGGTTTTAGTCGCGTCACCCGCATGAGCGAAACTCATGCCAACCATTAAAAATATAGCCAGTGCGGCCTCTCTGTATAGACGCATGGGTCTTCTCCCTGGTAGTTAACCTGTCGTACGGAAGTAGCAGGTTTTCGATGCGATGAAAAATCAACTCTGCCCGCGATGATGCCGGGTGGTTGATCGATGCAAATGAATGGTTCAGTGTGAAATAAAAAAGAGAACCGGGCAGTGCCAGGTTCTCTTTAATAATACTGAATAGGGCCGTTAGCCGTTATTCAGGAACTACGTTTGCAGCTGAAGGACCTTTTGGGCCTTGCTCAACTTCGTAGCTGACTTTCTGACCTTCTGTAAGGGTCTTGAAGCCGTCACCTGAGATTGCTCTGAAGTGAACGAACACATCGTCGCCACCGTTGTCCTGAGCGATAAAACCAAAGCCTTTTGAATCATTGAACCACTTAACTGTACCTGTTGCCATTACACTCACCTTTTTATTCTGTTAAACATTATCATCAAAGTCTGCAGCTTTAAGCTGTAATATTCAGGTGGTGCGCTGGAGAGGGTCAACCAAAACCGCCTTTACCAAAACCTGCAGATAGCCCGAGTGTACACTAAGCTGATATGAAAATGGTAGGGTTGTTTGAGATGTCAACTCTTTATTACTTTGCTCCGTCATTTTATCGTCAGTTTTACTCGATGTTGAGCGAGCTGACCGCTGCATGGCACAACACCTGCGGCGCTGAAAGATGCGATAAAACAGGCGGTTTTCTGAGCGTTACGCCTGGGAAACGTTATGAGAGCGTATTCAATCGAGGTGAGTGAGGCTTGATCTGAGGGGGAGGGGTGTTTATTAAAATCTGATATTCAAACAGCCTTTAATTGTATTCCCCGGGGAGGTCATTTTTTTTAACGGTCACCCTGCCCACTTTTTTGCCTGACATTCTCAGTAGTTCATCACCTGAAAATTCAAAGCCAAGCTTTAGTGCGATCTGCGCAACATCATCCGCGGTTGATGAGGCGAGCACCTCATCTTTAAGAGCAGGTTCAGACTGCATTTTCTGTAAAAATGCCTTGAGTTGGTCT
>DRLG01000077.1 GCA_011053135.1 Chromatiales bacterium | reverse complement strand
GCGGGTACCGACCGGTGGCCGCCCCGCCAGTGCCGCCTGAACATCTGCGTTTTCAACTGCCATTCTGAATTCAAGCGTGGCCGTCGCACCAAGAATCTCTTTAGCGCGTGCCGTATCCTGAATACCCGGCAACTGCACCACAATACGGTTCTGCCCCTGCTGCTGAACCACTGGCTCTGCAACACCCAGCTCATTGACACGGTTACGCAGTGTGATCACATTCTGTTGCAACGCCATTTTCTTGATTTCACGAACCTCCTGTTCGCTAATCGTCACGATAAGAAAGGCATCGCCACCACGCTCTTCCGGCTCGAGCAGCAGCCGAGGATACTCTTTACGAATGATTGCAGAGGCGGCATCACGATCACTCGCGTTACGAAATTTAATCTCAACCGCGTTGCCGCTGCTGGTTTTGGCTATGGAGAGATAGCGCACCTTTTCACCACGTAAAATAGAACGCAGGTCACTGACATAACGCTCGCCAGCCTGGCGCAGCGCCGCAACCATATCCACCTCCATCAGGAAATGGACACCCCCTCGCAGATCGAGCCCGAGGTACATCGGCGCTGCATTCAGCGCACTTAACCAGGCGGGTGTTGCGGGTGAGAGGTTGAGCGCAGAGACATAGTTATCCCCCATCTTTTCATCGATGAGATCTTTTGCACGCAGTTGATCTTCGGTATTGTTGAAACGTATCAACATCCCGCGAGGCACCATCTCAAAGGACTTGAAGGTGATGCCCTCGCCCTTCAATAACTCTGTGACACGCATTCTGCTCTCATCATCGATCGGCGCACCGCGCAGTGGTGAAACCTGCACCGAAGGGTCATCACCATAGAGATTCGGCAGCGCATAAAGCGCGCCGGTCAGGATCACCACTGCGATCAGAACATATTTCCAGAGGGGGTATTGATTCATCGTCAACTAGCCTTTACTTTCAAACGGATCTTAAATCTATGCTTTCCCTTTCATCGTGCCTTTTGGCATCAGTGATGAAACGGCACTGCGCTGAACCTTGATCTCCAGCCCGTTTGCAATCTCCAGCCCGATAAAGCTTTCATCTACATTGGTGATCTTGCCCAGTATGCCGCCAGAGGTGACCACCTCATCCCCTTTCGCCAGCGCTGCCACCATGGTTCGATGCTCTTTGCTCCGCTTGATCTGAGGTCTTAGCAATAAAAAGTAAAAAATAATAAAGATCAATATCAATGGCAGCAGACCCATCAGTCCTGCATCACCCGCTGGAGCTGCCGCACCTTCGGCCCACGCATCATTAATAAAAAAGCTCATTTTTCCCCTCTCCTGTCAAAATCAAATAGTTCAAATGTCAATACAATTCAAATCTGCTAACAAACAGCCTGTAACTGCTCAAATTACACCTGACCGGTTCGAGAGTAGCAAAGTGCGCGGTCGATGCCCTGCAATATGGAGACTACAGGCACCCCTTCGACCACACTTTTGACACCATCAACGAACAGATCAAGGGTGAGCTGAACAGTTGCTAATTCAACAGCGCAGCATTATGACACAGGCGGCACGGCTTGCGAGCGTTTTGCATAAAATTCCGCGACAAATTGTTCTAGCGCACCCGCCTCAATCGCATCCCGCAAGCCGGCCATAACCTCCTGATAGTAAAACAGGTTGTGGATCGAATTGAGGGTAGCCCCCAACATCTCGTTGGTCGCCGCCAGATGCCGCAGGTAGGCGCGGCTATAATGCTGGCAGGTGTAACAGCCACACTGCTGATCAAGCGGCTGGGTATCATTACGATATTTCGCATTTCGAATACGTACCACGCCACTGTGAACAAAAAGGTGCCCATTACGTGCGTTGCGCGTCGGCATCACGCAATCGAACATATCGATACCACGACGCACAGCCTCGACGATATCTTCCGGTTTTCCGACACCCATTAAATAGCGCGGCTTCGATGTCGGCATCTGCGGGGTGGTGTGACTCAGGATACGCATCATATCCACTTTCGGCTCCCCGACCGACAGCCCACCAATAGCGTAGCCATCGAAACCGATTTCGAGCAGCCCCTGTAGCGAATGGTCGCGTAATGATTCATACATACCGCCCTGAATGATGCCAAATAGTGCCGATGCCGCCCCTTCATGGGCGGCTTTACTGCGCGCGGCCCAGCGCAGAGAAAGTTCCATTGATGCTCGCGCCTCCCGTTCGCTGGCGGGGTGCGGGGTGCATTCATCAAATATCATCACCACATCCGAGCCGAGCGCGCGCTGCACCGCGATCGACTCTTCCGGCCCCAGGAATATTTTGTCGCCATTGACAGGCGAACGGAAGGTCACCCCCTCTTCCGTGATCTTACGTAGCTCGCCTAAGCTAAAGACCTGAAAGCCGCCGGAATCAGTCAGAATTGGGCGTGGCCAGTTCATAAAATCATGCAGAGTGCCGTGCGCCTGCACAATCTCTGTTCCGGGACGCAACATCAGGTGAAAGGTGTTGCCGAGAATAATATCGGCACCGCTCTCACGCACCGCCTCTGGTGTCATCGATTTTACGGTGGCGCAGGTCCCCACCGGCATAAAGGCGGGGGTTTCCACATCACCCCGCTCAAAACTCAGACGTCCGCGCCGCGCCGCGCCATCATTACTCAAGAGATCAAACTGCATCTTTACCCTGTCCCTTCTGCTGCTTCTTTTGATGGCGTAATAAACATCGCATCACCGTAACTATAAAATCGATAACGTTCAGCAATCGCGTGCTGATAGGCCGCCCGTATATTTTGCTGGCCACCAAAGGCGCTCACCAGCATCAATAGCGTCGATTCTGGCATATGAAAATTGGTCATCAGCGCATCAACACAGTTAAATCGATAACCGGGATAGATGAAGATGTTGGTCTCACCGCAGAATGGTGAAAGCGCGCCCTCTTTTGCTGCGGTTTCAAGACTTCGAACCACGGTGGTACCAACCGCTACCACCCGCCCTCCGCGCGCCCTGGTCGCGGCAATCGCATCACAGGTCGCCTGCGGTACTTCGACATATTCATAGTGCATTTCATGACTGGTAATATCATCAACCCGTACCGGCTGGAAGGTGCCGGCACCGACATGCAGAGTCACTGCCGCCTGCCTGACCCCTTTAGCGCTAATCTCATCCAGAATCGCCTGATCAAAATGGAGGCCGGCGGTCGGTGCCGCAACTGCACCGGGGTGTGCTGCAAATACTGTCTGGTAACGTTGCTGATCGAGTTTACTATCGGCGCGATCGATATAAGGCGGCAGCGGCATATGGCCAATCGCCTCCAGCACTGTCATCGCGTTACGTTCATCGTGCAGTCGTAACCGGTAAAAACCGTTAGCGCGCGAAGTCACTTCAGCCTCTACCGCTTCATCCCCCAGCAGTAGCCGCCCACCCACCTTTGGTGCCTTGCTGGCACGGATCTGCACCAGCATCTCACTATCACCAAGCAGCCGTTCGAGCATCACCTCCACTCGGCCACCACTCGCCTTTTTGCCGAAGATGCGCGCGGGAATCACGCGGGTGTTATTAAATACCAGTAGATCATCTTCATTTAACAGTGCTGGAAATTGTGAAAACTGCTGATCAACATATTCGCCCGTCAAACCGTTGAGGCAGAGCATGCGACTCTGGGTTCGTTCCGCTAACGGCTGCTGTGCGATCAGTTCTGTCGGGAGTTCAAAATTAAAATCGGAAAGTTGCATCATCGCTACGACGGTTACTCATCTGTTTCTCTATTGCCACACAGTCTGCTTGTAACACTGTACGGTTCACTTGTATAATTCGCGTTCCCTGTGCCGGGGTGGCGGAACTGGTAGACGCGTCGGATTCAAAATCCGATGGCCTTTGGTCGTGAGAGTTCGAGTCTCTCCCTCGGCACCATACTTCGACGTCATCGATACCGCCGTTCATACCACCACTTCAGCATGCCCCATGGCCCTGCGGCGCGCCATCATAGCATAAGCGGGTGCGTCCAGATCAACAGCAGCCACTTAAGCTAGAGCGCACCATCAGAGAGAACCAAAAGCGCTGCTTTCGCTCGATATGCTATCATCACATCACAGTGCGCCAGCGTGACGCGCTGTTTCACGGGATTTTCCAACACGAGACAACCGAATGGGATCGTCAATGGAAAACAGTCGTCAAACTACCCTGCCGCCTGCCGCTCGCAAAATAGTGCAGGCGCGTCATCACGATCCATTTGAATATCTTGGCCGGCACACCACGCAGTACCATGATCGGCAAGAGACTGTCATTCGTATCATCCTGCCAACGGCCGTTAGCGCCTCACTCATTGAACCACCGCTAGCGTTTCAGCGTGTCGCTGACACTGTTATTTTTGAGCTCACGACAACTGATACGACTATCCCCCAGCATTACACGATTGAATGGATCAGTGGTGATGGGAGCGTTCATCGACACCATGATAGTTACCGCTTCCCCACGCAGATCGCAGAAGATAAACTGACCCTGTTTCTCAACAGCAAACTGCACCGGGCAGATAAGATACTTGGCGCCCACCTCACCACTGTCGATGGCGTTGGCGGGGTGTTGTTCGCCACCTGGGCACCCAATGCAGAGCGCGTTAGTGTCGTTGGCCGTTTCAACCAGTGGGACGGCCGCTGCCATGCGATGAGAACCAGAGGTGCTAGCGGCATCTGGGAAATTTTCATCCCTGAGCTAGCCCCTGGTGAGCCGTATCAATTTGAGCTGCGCAACCATCACAGCGGGACGGTTCAGCTAAGGCCAGACCCCTATGCGCAGCAGTTTGATACCACTGCAGATCGCCATGCATTCGTCCCCACAAACAGCTACCAGTGGAGAGATCAGCAGTGGATGTTCATGCGGGCCTCATATGACTGGCAGCACAGCCCCATCTCCATCTATGAAGCCGACCTCGCCACATGGAAACATAACCGCAGCGGCTCTCCGCTAAGCTACCGAACGCTGGCTAAAGAGCTGCTCGATTATCTCTATCATGCCGGATTCACCCACCTCATGCTCTTTTCAGAGTCATTGATAGCAGCCGGCTCTGGCCTCTTTGCCCCCGATAGCCGCCTCGGAACAGCGGATGATTTCAGATACTTCATTGACTGCTGTCATCAACGCCGCATAGGGGTCATAGTCAGCTGGCACATCGATCACCTGCCATCCGATTGCGATAAGCTTCGTCACTTTGATGGTGAGCCACTGTATGAACTGGAATCTGACCAGGGCAGTAAACAAGATGTGGGCACCCCTTCACGGTTCGATTTCAGTCGGGATGGAGTTAGAAATTTTCTGATTTCAAGCGCCCTTTTCTGGCTCGATACCTACCATATCGATGGCCTCAAGCTACGTACTACAACCGCCATGCTTTACCCTGATGAGCGCCAGGATGATGATGCGATTTCGCTATTGCGTGAAATCAACGATCTTGCCTACCAGCAATACCCTGGCGTTTTGATGCTGGCAGAAGAGAAGACGGTGTGGCCAGGGGTGACCCAACCGAGCTGCCTTGGCGGCCTCGGCTTTAGCCTCAAGTGGAACATCGGCTGGCATCACGACACGCTGCGGTATTTCTCGAATACAACGGCAGCGCGCCCAGCTCAGTATGACACCCTTATCTTTAGCCAGAACTACGCCTTTAGTGAACGCTTTATATTGCCACTTTCTCGCACCGGCAGCAGGAGAAACGGGACACCGCTGTTGCAGCAGATGCCAGGGAAAATACCACAACGCTTTGCGAATCTGCGCCTGCTCTATAGCTACATGTTTACCCACCCTGGAAAAAAACTGCTCTTTATGGGGAGTGAGTTCGCTGCCAGCACACAGGAAAACTCACAGAAAGAGCTGCCGTGGGCACTCACGGAGAAAGCGCTGCATAAAGGGTTATCCAGGCTGGTCACCGAACTCAACTCACTCTACCGCAACACCCCTGCCCTCCACTATTACGACTTTGATGAAAAAGGGTTCAACTGGATAGAGAGTCATGATTGCGGACAATCATTAACTGTTTTTCAGCGAAATAGCGACGAGGGTAGCGTTATCGTCGCACTAAATTTCTCTGATAAAACAAAAAATGCCTATCGTATTGGTGTCTCGCATAACGCGACCTACAAAGAGGTATTTAACTCGGACGCTTACCACTTTGGCGGCGAAGAGAGGCTCAATCGTGACGGCATGACTGCTGAGAATATCCCCTGGATGAAACAACCTTTTTCAGTCACGATCACCTTGCCAGCACTCTCTGCTGTCATCATAAAACCGCTGATAAAGATTCCTGAGAACAGACTCATACATGCATCCACAACAGACCGCTAACGTAAAAAATGGCCCATAACATAACAGGGAGCAGCCATTGAGCGAGTGGAGGCCTTTCAACAGGTGGCAGTATC
>DRLG01000076.1 GCA_011053135.1 Chromatiales bacterium | reverse complement strand
GTTCATTGACGTTACCACTGGCGAAGCTGGGGCTAAAGGTGATTGCCCATGAAGATTACTGCTCCATGAGCTACGGCAGTCGCGAGCTTAAAGTGGTTAGCCTGAACGATATTGAAGAGCACTTTAGTGAGGCGTTTTACCCTGTACCCTGCCAGCCTGCGGATGAATTTGAAGCGGTGATCGAAGTGAGCGAAAACCTGGAGGCCTTTGTGCCGCTGAAAAATAATGTCATCAGCGATGCGCTGTTGCAGGGGGGAGTGTCACTCGAACGTTTCAAGGTCGGTAGCCTGGTTGCAGACGACGGTTATCAGATGGTCTTCAACCTGCCGGAGGAGCGAGACTGGTGGTATGTTGGGCGTGCCGACACACGGGAGGCGGGTGACCATCACATCAGACTGCTGCACCGTTTTCTGGTCCACCTGAATATCGAAAGTGAAGGGCTGCATCTGGTGGAGCATCTGCTGTTAAGGCCGCTGTGTAGCAGTCGGCAGCATGACCTGCCGGGTATCGATCCGCTCACCTTTTATAGCGCCAGGATTACGGTGCTCTTTCCTGACTGGACTGCACGTTGCCAGGACCCGCGCTTCAGGGCGTTGGCTGAAGAGAGTGTCAGGAACAACGCTCCGGCTCATCTCTATGCCGATATCTACTGGCTCGACTTCGATGCGATGTATCGCTTTGAGCTCCTTTATAAAGACTGGCTCGATACACGCATGACAGCGGACCTGGTTCAGGTGCAGCGGGGTGGGGCCGCCGCCGAGGTTGATAAGGCAGCAGAAGCACTGGTCAAATTTCTGTATGAGCTGCAGCGGGGGGATGATGAATAGCTCCCATCTTATTGAAGAGGCCTGTTTTGATATCACCTTTGCCAGCGATAGTGAGGCGTTTGCACAACAGGAAACGCTAAGCACACTGGTGAAAAGTGTGTTGCTAAAGGAGATTGATGAACTCTTTGGGCGCTACGCTGATGAGCATTCCGCAGTGATCAGGATTGATCAGCTTGAAGTTGATCTTGGTGAAGTGCCATTTGAGAACTATCCATACGAAATGAAACAGCGGCTACGTGAACGGCTGCATGAGCAGCTGCAGCGACGACTGTCTGAATCTGGAGGAGAGGAACGCAAGCGCACAACGGTTACAGCTATCGAGCTTAAGCAGAGGCAGGCGGCGGGTGATGAAGTTGTACTGATTAGCCAGCAAGCGGCTGACCTTGAAGTGATTCACCACTATCTGCACAGCGGCCATCTTCCGTGGCATGCTCAGATCAGCCATGAGTCGGCATTCCAGCAGCTATTGATGGGGGTAGTTGAGGGGCAGGGTGATAATCTTGTCAGGCTGCTGCTTGCACTGCCGGCACGTGATGGCGCAGTGGAGCGCCTGCTCGATCTACTACCGCCCCGTGGAGTGACCACTATTGTTCAGCGACTGCTGACCCACCGCTTCGCCGATGTTCAGAGAGTGGTAGAAAGACTTTGCGATCTTCAGATGGCGAACGGCTGCCTGAGCCGCGTTAGTCGGCGCGATCGGGAGAAGTGTCGAGCGGCGATCTGGTGTGGTCTCTTTCGACAGTTGATGAGCTGTGGGGCGCAGTACCGAAGTCTGACTGATATGGTCAGTAGCCTGATTGTGCGGTGTGGTGGCGAGCCTCAATCCGCTCTGCTGAAAGAGGCGGTGCGATCGATGGGCGGTACCACTATTAATAATGTTGGGGAGGTCGATGGCCCGCTGAAGGGCGCTGACCATGCGTCAGAACGCTGGAGTGAAATGGGTGATAACAGGCTGAGCAGTGCCGAGTTGACAGCGATCCTGACAGGCACCGAGCCGGATGGAGTGCAGGCCATCATTTCGCAGTGGCGTGAGGTGGTGACAACTCATGCAAAGCTGCTGGAGCGGCTACTGACCGTTCATGCAAAAAGAGCTGTGGTCCGTCGTCGCCTGACGCATGCGCTCTCTTCGCAGCAACTGAAGGAGTTGATCGCCCTTATCTCACCGCGGGCCAGCGGTTTTGTTAATGATACCGTTGTGCTGTTTAACGGTGGGCTCCAGGCGCACAGGTGCAGCAGGGCGATGACACCCGCTGAGAATAAGGCGCAGGCACTATTAAACAGCGAACATAATCTATGGGGCTTTACCTTTGAGTTCTTTTTTGTTGAACGCGGCAGCCGTTTTAATAAAAAGGCCTACTGCGGCAGTCTGCTTAGAGAGATGGCGGCGCATAACAACTGCGCATATGGTGAGCTGCTGGCAGTGATGCAGCAATGGCTCTCATCCGTGGCGGCCCACAGTCCCTACGTCGCTGAGCTGTTATCCATTATTGATGAGCTAGACGAGCTGTCACAGGTGGGGGCCATTTCTGAACAGACGCACTCCCTGTACCCTTATGCTGAATGTCTGATAAGCGCTATCGAAGAGAATATAAAAGATTGTGATGAGGTGGCGTTGCGTAAGGTGTATAGCCGTTTCTACCGGCGCTATCTGTCGGCCGGGCAGCCGCTCCTGCCAGGGGCCTTTATCAGGGTGTTTACCGCTCATCTGATTGATGAGGTGGCAGGTGAGGCGCAGATTGAATACGCGCCTCTTGTCGCGACCCTGAAGCAGCAAAGCTTCGCTAAGCGATCTGTTTTGCAGAAAGTGGTGGATATTTTATCTGAGAGTCTCAGCCAGAGTGGCGTTGATGGTGCAGCCTCGGTAGATGGAGCGCTTCCCCATTTACAGTCTACAGTATCAGATGACAGTGGCCCCATCTATGTGAGAAATGCCGGGCAGGTGCTACTGGCCCCCTATATTCCGCTGTTGTTTGAGCGCCTTGGTCTGATTAAAGCTGGTGGCTTTATCGATCATGCCGCAGCCCTGCGGGCGGTTCATGCGTTGCAATATATGGTGGACGGTGAGGGGGCTGCAGCGGAATATATGATGGTACTGAATAAACTTATCTGTGGGATTGAAACGGCGGATCTGGTGACGCGAGCAGCCGCCACCACTGACCAGGAGAAGGCGTTGATCGATGGGCTGCTCACGGCGGCCATCGAAAACTGGAAGCGCGTTGGTAACACATCTGTAGCTGGTCTGCGTGACGCCTTTTTAAAACGCGAAGGGCGGCTATTACGAAAAGAGGGAGGATGGCAGCTGCTGGTTGAGTCCCGTAGTTATGACATGCTGCTGGATCAGCTTCCATGGAGTTACTCAACGATTAAATATGGCTGGATGAAGGAACCGATCCATGTTGACTGGCGTTAGATGAGGGGGTGTTGATGGCGGCTGGGGATAATGCACTGGCGAACGAGATCGACTGGTTTAGTCGAGTGCTTGATAGCCGTATTCGGCTCTACTTTGAGCAGGGGTGTGAGGTGGCATCGATCAGCGAGATCACGCCACCACCGCTTAAAGACGAC
>DRLG01000075.1 GCA_011053135.1 Chromatiales bacterium | reverse complement strand
TTGCACTGCCGATTGGTGATATCACGGTGGCGCAGCTGCGGGGCCTCGCAGCGCTGATGCGCAATCACAACATCGTCGATGTGCGCACCACGCAGGACCAGAACCTGATGCTGGTCGGTGTGCCCGATGAGAAGATCGCCGCCGTGCGCGCCGATCTCGAAGCGCTATCGCTCAAACAGCCCGAAACCGGCAACGATGTCGTCGCCTGCCCCGGCACCTCAACCTGCCGCCTCGGCATCACCTCATCAACCATCCTTGGGCCAAAACTGAGCGGTGGCGATGATGACCTGCGCCTGCGCGTCAGCGGCTGCCACAACGGCTGTGCGCAGCCTGAAACGGGCGACATCGGCATCTACGGTGAAGGCAAACGTAAACATGGCAAACTGATCCCCCATTACCAGATGTACATCGGTGGGGATGGCCGCAACGGCGGCGCGATTGCGATCAAGGGGCCAACCGTTCCTTCGGCGCGTATCGAGTCTGCCATCGATAAAGTGAAGGCAACGTACAAAGCCGACCATAGTGGCGATGAGAGCTTCTTTAGCTGGGCGCAAAGCAAGGATACCGCCTATTTTAAAGAGCTGCTAAACGATATCGCGACTGTCGAAGAGCATGAGGTCGCCGACGTGCTTCACGATCACGGCGACGGGGCCGACTTTAAAGTGCTGCAACTGGGAGGGGGCGAATGTTCCGGCGCAGCGCAGGAGACAGTGGCAGCCAACTTCTCGGAAGCGGCCACTGAACGCACCTATCGCAACGCATTTCTGCTACAGCGTAAATATGACGATGCGCTGGAGTGCGCAGCCGAAGTCGGGCGTCGTGTTGGTCAATCACTGCTGTTCCTCGCCGGTGAAAAACCGCTCGATGATCTCCAGGAGATGGGCGCACTGTTACAGACGGCGCTGCCGGCGCAGGCGGGCCTCGGTCAGCAGCTTGCGGAGTTTGGCGAGCTGATCGCCGCGCTACAGAGCGAGTTTGACGACGCAAGCTTTGCCGAGCTGGCACAGGCGATGGATCACTGGACAGTGGAGGCGGCCAACGCCTGCCAGACCATCGACCAGCAGCTCGATCTGAGCGCTTCGGTTGCCGCCATCCCAGCAACGACCGCAGAAAAAGCGACCGCCGAGGCCATTGATCTCAGCACCTTTGGCTGTCCACTGCACTACATCAAGGCGCGCAATGAGCTGCGTAAATTCTCGACCGGCGAGGTGGTTGATTTCCTGTTTACCGCCGGCGAGCCTTCACAGCAGGTCTCCTCCAGCCTCGCCAGTGAGGGCCACGAGATTCTGGAGACCGAAGCGCAGGGTGACAAAACACGCATCCGAGTTAAAAAGGCTGGTTAAACTGCTTTTTAAACAATTAGATAGATGATATTTTTGGGCTGACTATATTTCTAGTCAGCCCAACTTATTTTAAGAGGAGATAAAAATGGGCTCTGAATCGACACTGGATGCCACCTTAATAGCCAAAATTGAGCAGGCTAAAAAGGTGTTGATCGAGATCGCCAGCGACTACTCGCCCGCCACCTTCGCCAACAGCTTTGGCGCCGAAGATATGGTCTGTACTGATCTGATCTGTAAGTTCGCGCCTGCCATTGAGCTCTTCACACTCGACACCGGTCGCCTGCCACAGGAGACCCATGCGACGATCCAGCAGGCGATGAAACACTACAACCGCGAGTTCGCCATCTATGCGCCAGAGAGCGCTGATATTGAGGCCTATTCACGAAAGAATGGCCCGAATGCCTTCTATGACTCCATCGAGCTGCGCAAGGCGTGCTGTCGAATCCGCAAAGTACTGCCACTACAGCGCGCACTAAAAGGGAAAAAGGCGTGGATCACCGGTATGCGAGCTGAGCAGTCACCGACCCGCGGTGAGTTACCCGAATCGGAATGGGATGAAGGCAACGGCCTGCAGAAGTTTAATCCACTCACTCACTGGAGCAATAAAGAGGTCTGGGCCTACATCCGCCACTTCGATCTCCCCTATAACGCACTGCACGACCAGCACTACGCCAGCATCGGCTGCGCCCCCTGTACGCGCGCGATTGCAATGGGTGAAGATATCCGTGCTGGACGCTGGTGGTGGGAAGATCCAGAAAACAGAGAGTGCGGCTTGCACGTTAAGAAATAAAATAAAAAAGGCTCATTTAGTGGGCCTTTTTATCAACAGCTAGCGGCGCTCATAACACAGCTCGTCACCACCCCTCCTGCACCTCAATCTCACCGCCACTCTCAACACGGTTACGGCCGTTCGCCTTCGCCTCATAAAGCGCTTTATCCGCCTGACCCACCATATATTCACCCTGCATACGCATTGCAGCCTCACCCTGCCGAGCGGGGTTAAAGGTGGTGACGCCGATTGAAATGGTGACCGAAAAATCGGCATGTCCATCAACGCTAAAGAGATGCTGTTCGATACTTTCACGAATACGCTCCGCCACCTCCAGCGCCTCGGCTTCACTCGCCTGCGAGAGCAGTGCCGAGAACTCTTCACCACCGTAACGGGAGAGCACATCACTGCCGCGCATCTGCGCACGGATCAGCGCCGCGACATCACGCAACACCAGGTCACCGACCTGATGGCCGTAGGTATCATTCACCTGCTTAAAGAGATCAACATCGAGCAACATGCAGGAGAGCAGTCGTTTGTTACGCTTGGCCAGCCCCACCTCCTCTTCGAGGCGCTGGTCGAAAAAACGGCGGTTATTGATCGCCGTTAGCGTGTCTGTCAAACCCTGTCGCTTAAGCCGTTCAATATTTACCGCATTTTCCAGACAGATCGAGACAATCGCCGAGAGGTGCTCAAAAAAATCTGTCCGTACGCCGCGCACAAAGCGCTCCG
>DRLG01000074.1 GCA_011053135.1 Chromatiales bacterium | reverse complement strand
GTCACATTCGACTGGATATATTCAGCCGCCTCTTCTTCTGCTGTGCCACCGATCTCTCCCACCATCATGATCGCCCGGGTCTGCTCATCCTGCTCAAACAGCTCAAGGCAGTCGATAAAGTTCATGCCGTGAATGGGGTCCCCGCCGATGCCGACACAGGTGCTCTGGCCAAGGCCGTTGGCAGTGGTCTGATGTACCGCTTCATAGGTCAGCGTGCCCGAGCGGGAAACCACCCCCACGGCGCCCGGCTGATGGATCGCACCCGGCATAATACCGATTTTGCAAGCACCCGGGGTGATCACACCGGGGCAGTTGGGGCCGATCAGGCGGGCATCGTAATCGAGCAGCTGCGCCTTTACCCTGATCATATCCTGTACCGGAATCCCTTCGGTGATACAGACAATCACCTTGATACCCGCATCCGCCGCTTCAAGGATGGCATCTGCCGCAAAAGGAGCCGGCACATAGATCATCGAAGCGTCCGCGCCGGTCTCGACAACGGCATCATGGACGGTGTTAAACACCGGCACATCAAGGTGACGCTGACCACCCTTACCCGGCGTCACCCCCCCGACAAAACGAGTGCCGTATTCAATCGCCTGCTGGGAGTGAAATGTTCCCTGCTTCCCTGTGAATCCCTGACATATCACGCGCGTCTCTTGATCGATCAGAATCGACATCTACTCTCTCCCGGAAAATTAGCCATAACACTCAGATAACACCATACACATTAATCGACAGGCTGTTGAATCGCTTGAGCCTGCACCGCTAACTATCGATCAATTAAGAAAAAACAGTGGCGATAGTGTCCCAAATTTGCCAAAAAACTTAAAGGGATATTTCGCCTGCTGCTGAGGCGCTGAATCACGTAAGGTTCCATGCAAATTTTTACCCTCAAAAATAAAAAGACCTGAAAAACAGGCCTTTTTAAAACATAGCACTTACCTAAGCAACAACCCTGCTAAAACGGGATGTCATCATCAAAATCATCAAACCCCTTCGCAGGTGCCGAGCCCTGATTCTGGTTACTCGGCGCGCCGCCACCCTGGCTCTGATTCTGCCCTGGGCCGCCGCCATAGTTTCCACCGCCCCCCTTGCTATCGAGCATCTGCATTTCGCTCGCCACGATCTCGGTACTGTAGCGATCCTGACCGCTGGTTTTATCCTGCCATTTACGAGTGCGCAGGCTGCCTTCGACATAGACCTTTGATCCCTTTTTCAGGTATTCACCAGCGATCTCACCGAGACGGTTAAAGAAGACCACGTTGTGCCATTCGGTACGCTCCTGCTTTTCACCCGTCTGTTTGTCTTTCCATGATTCACTGGTCGCAATTGTAACGTTGGTGACCGCTGAACCGCTGGGCATGTAGCGAACATCGGGGTCTTTACCCAGATTGCCGACCAGAATTACTTTATTCACACCTCTTGCCATTGTCGCTCTCCCACGATTGTGATTTTTAAACTATACATCTAATTTGAATACCACTCATTACGCACCCAATGTGTCATAACGAGCAGTGCACGACGAACTGGAACACCAGGTCCCTTTGGGGAAGTCATCTCACTCTTCTGCTCAACGTTGAGTTGCAAGATTGCGTCGTCGCTCCGCTCCCCGCACCACAGGCACTTCCTTCGGTCGCCTGACACTCTGTTAGCGGTCCAACCTTTAACTAATTTTGAGGCACGCGCTTATGCGCATCATCTGTCGTGCCATCTTTGGCGGTCCCTAACGCTGAGTCATCGACCTGCTCTACAAACCCTTCCAGCGCATCGCCATCCAGCTCACGGTTATCGACCTTCAGATAAGCGGCGCCCTCTTCCGCCACATACATCGCCTCTACGACACCGTTAACCTGCTTCAGATCATACTCAAGCTTTTCGATCTGATCTTCTGGAATGTCGCCAACATGCAACATGAAGTTGGCGAGGAAACGGGGTGTCTCCATGGTTCGAGCGACAAAGAACCAGCCGCCCGCTACCAGTGTGCAGAAGAAAAAGACACCCGCCAGACCAAACCAGCCATAAATAGCACCACCCAGCAGACCGCCGATAAAGGCTCCCAGAAACTGCGAAGTGGAGTAGACACCCATCGCGGTTCCCTTTTTATCAGCCGGTGAAAATTTGGCGATCAAGGATGGTAGCAGCGCTTCCAGTGTATTAAAGGCGATAAAGAAACAGGCGAGTAGTAAACAGATCGCTATCAGTGAATCATAAAAGAAAACCAGCCCTAGCTGTGCCACCGCTATGCCGATAATCGCGGCAACAAAGACCTCTTTAATTTTACGCTTCTTCTCGGCGATAATGATAAACGGAATCGACGCCCCCAATGAGAGCAGCAGTACCGGTAGATAGACATACCAGTGATGCGCCACATCCAGCCCCGCGTAGTCACGCAACGCAAACGGCAGGGCGATAAAAGTAGAAGTTAGAATAATGTGTAGTGAAGCGATGCCGTAATCAAGCCGCTGTAGCTGACGGTCTTTCAGTACATTCATAAAGTAGCCCGGCACAGGCTCGGCATCTCGGTGAAAGCTGCTCTTCGCTGGCGTCGGCACCACAAACTTCAATACAAAGATGCCACCAATCGCCAGCACCGCCGTCATCCAGAAAATACCCGGCACGCCGATCACCCCATTCAACATCGGCCCCAGTACCAGCGACGCGGTAAACGACAGGCCGATACTCATGCCGATCACTGCCATCGCCTTGGTGCGGTGTTCTTCACGGGTGAGATCTGCCGCCAGCGCCATCACTGCGGCGGCAATTGCACCACTCCCCTGCAGTGCGCGCCCGATGATGATACCCATCATGCTGTCGGCGGTTGCGGCCACCACACTGCCAACCGCAAAGATGACCAGACCCAGTGCAATGATCGGTTTGCGTCCAAATTTGTCCGACATCATGCCAAACGGAATCTGGAACAGCGCCTGGGTCAGGCCGTAGATACCGATCGCCAGCCCGATCATCACCGGGGTCGCCCCTTCAATGTCGGTTGCGAAGAGCGCGAATACCGGCAGGATCATGAACAACCCCATCATTCTCAGGGAAAAGATGCCAGCGAGTGAGAACGCCGCGCGCTTCTCAATGGGGGTCATATCAGTATGAATCATGGAACTGTTTTGCCTTCGACGAGCTAAAAGGCGTATATTAGCAGGTTAGTTTAGATGTAGGAACAATGCATGGACACCATCCAGATTCGTGGGGCACGGACCCATAATCTAAAAAATATTGACGTTGATCTCCCGCGTAACCAGTTGATTGTTATCACCGGACTTTCCGGGTCCGGCAAGTCTTCGCTCGCGTTTGACACCATTTATGCTGAGGGGCAGCGACGCTATGTGGAGTCGCTCTCCAGCTACGCGCGCCAGTTTCTCTCGGTGATGGAGAAGCCCGATGTCGATCATATTGAAGGACTTTCGCCTGCCATTTCGATTGAGCAGAAGACGGTCTCGCACAACCCGCGTTCGACTGTCGGCACCGTAACCGAGATCTACGACTATCTGCGACTGCTCTTTGCGCGCGCCGGTGAACCGCGCTGCCCTGAACACAATCAGCCGCTCGCAGCGCAGACCGTGAGCCAGATGGTCGATCACATCCTCGCCCTGCCGGAAGGGTCAAAGATGATGCTGCTCGCACCGGTGGTGCGCGGCCGCAAGGGTGAACACATCCAGCTACTCGAAGAGCTACGTGCGCAGGGTTACATCCGCGCCCGCATCGATGGCGAGATTGTCGAACTCGAAAAACCACCCACACTGGATCTGCATAAGAAACATACCATCGAGGTGATCATCGACCGCTTTAAGGTGCGCGCCGATCTTCAGCAGCGGCTCGCTGAGTCGATTGAGACCACCCTGCATCTCACCGATGGGATTGCGAAAGTGGCCTTTATGGATGGAGCTGAAAATAGTGGTGATGAACTGCTGTTCTCGGCCAGGTTTGCCTGCCCACACTGCGGCTATAGCATCTCTGAACTTGAGCCTAAACTCTTTTCGTTTAATAGTCCGGCCGGCGCCTGCCCCACCTGTGACGGCCTTGGGGTGATGGAGTTTTTTGATCCGGAACGTGTCGTCACCCATGCCGAACTGAGCCTGACAGCCGGTGCCATCCGCGGCTGGGACAAGCGCAACACCTACTACTCCCGCCTGCTCAATGCACTTTCGGCACATTACAAGTTTGATCTCGACACCCCGTTTGCAGATCTACCCAGGCGCACTCGTGACATTATCCTCTACGGCAGTGGTGATGAGCAGATTGCATTTACCTACTTTAATGAACGCGGCGGCAGTGAATCACGCCACCACAGTTTTGAGGGGATCATCCCCAATATGCAGCGCCGTTATCGTGAAACCGAATCCAACGTGGTGCGTGAAGAGCTGGCCAAATATATCAGCCACCAGTCGTGCAGCAGCTGCGGTGGCACCCGCCTGCGCACCGAGGCGCGCAACGTTTTTGTTGCCGACTCCACCATGCCGGAAATAACCTCGATGCCGGTGGGACGTGCACATGAATTTTTTACCCAGCTGACACTGCCGGGCTGGCGCGGTGAGATTGCCGACAAGATCGTTAAGGAGATCAATCAGCGACTCGGTTTTCTCGTTAACGTTGGGCTCGATTACCTCGCGCTTAACCGTACTGCCAGCACACTCTCCGGTGGCGAGACACAGCGCATTCGCCTTGCCAGCCAGATCGGTGCGGGGCTTGTCGGGGTGATGTATGTGCTCGACGAACCGTCGATCGGACTACATCAACGCGACAATGATCGTCTGCTCCAGACGCTCACCTATCTGCGCGACCTGGGCAACACCGTCATCGTAGTGGAACATGATGAAGATGCGATACTCTCGGCCGACCACGTGCTGGATATCGGCCCCGGTGCGGGCACCCACGGGGGGGAGATCATCGCCCAGGGAACCCCGGCAGATATCATGGCATCCAGGCAGTCACTGACCGGCCAGTACCTCACCGGCGAGCAGTGCATCGATCTCCCGCAGCAGACGGTGCCCAGCGACCCGGAAAGGCAGCTCAGGATCTTTGGCGCAAGTGGCAACAACCTTAAGTCAATCGATGTCTCTATTCCTGTTGGGTTGATGTGCTGTGTCACGGGCGTTTCTGGTTCGGGGAAATCAACCCTGATTAACGACACACTCTATAGCCATGCGGCGCTGGCAATCAATGAAGGGAGCCACGACCCGGCACCGTGCGACAAGATTGAAGGGCTGGAGCAGTTCGATAAGGTGATCAACATCGACCAGAGCCCGATCGGTCGAACCCCGCGCTCAAACCCCGCCACTTACACCGGCCTGTTCACCCCGATTCGTGAACTCTTTGCCGGCACCCAGGAGGCGCGCTCACGCGGTTACACCCCGGGGCGCTTTAGCTTTAATGTTAAAGGTGGGCGCTGTGAGGCGTGTCAGGGTGACGGTGTAATCAAGATCGAGATGCACTTTCTTCCCGATACTTATGTACCGTGCGATGTGTGCAAAAATAGACGTTACAACCGCGAAACACTCGAAGTTAAATACAAGGGCAAAAACATCCACCAGGTGCTGGGGATGCCAATTGATGAAGCGGTTGAATTTTTTAGCGCCGTTCCGGTGATCAAGCGCAAGCTACAGACACTGATCGACGTTGGCCTTTCATACATTAAACTGGGGCAAAATGCGACGACCCTCTCTGGCGGCGAGGCGCAGCGCGTTAAGTTATCCCGTGAATTATCTAAACGCGGCACCGGCCGCACCCTCTATATTCTGGATGAACCGACCACCGGCCTCCACTTTCACGATACAAAACAGTTATTGAAGGTGCTGCACCGACTACGTGATCAGGGCAATACCATTGTGATCATCGAACACAACCTGGATGTGATCAAGACCGCCGACTGGATCATCGACCTCGGCCCGGAAGGGGGCGATAAAGGGGGAATCGTTGTCGCTACCGGCACGCCAGATGAGATCGCCAGCAACCCGGCCTCGGTCACCGGCCCATTTCTCAGGGCGGTGATCGAACGCCAGAGTCGCCCCGCTGAAGATGTGCCGCAACTTGCCCAGCTATCCTGACAACAGCGCCACCGGCGTGCGTGCACGCAGACAATATCGTTTTGTCCTGCTGCTCTCTCTTCTGTTATGCCTGCCAACCACGCAGGCAATTGAACTACCGGATATGGGTGACACCTCCGAATCCTATCTCTCACTCACAGAAGAGTATCGAATCGGCGAGGCGTTTATGCGTAATCTTCGCAGCGCACTCCATATCGTTTATGACCCGGAGATTGAGAGTTACATCACCGCCCTTGGCGAGCGCTTAACCACCAACAGTAATAGTCAGCAACATTTCAGATTCTTTGTGGTGGATGATCCAGCCATCAACGCCTTTGCCGGCCCCGGCGGCCACATCGGCATCAACACCGGCCTGATCATGACCTCGCAGACAGAGAGCGAACTTGCATCGGTGGTTGCTCATGAAATCGCGCATGTGACACAGCGCCATTTGGCACGCGCCTTTGAGGCTGCCAAAGAGCGCGCCGTTCCCACCGCAGCTGCGATCATTGCCGCCATCATTCTTGCCAGCCAGGGGTCAGAGCTAGGCGAAGCTGCGCTGGTTACCGCCATGGCAAGCAGCACACAGACCGGGATCAACTTCACCCGTCAGAATGAAAAAGAGGCCGACCGACTCGGCATGACACTACTCGCCGCAAGTAACTTTGATCCACAGGGGATGCCCGCATTTTTCGAACGCCTCTACCGCCACAACAAAGCCTACGATAACCAGAGCATCGAATTCTTACGCACACATCCACTCACTCTGTCGCGCGTTTCAGACACACGCAATCGTGCGGCTCAGTACCCACCCCCTGAGGCCCACGACGAAACAAGCTATCTGCTGATCAAAACCAAAATCGAAGTACTAAGCAGTGACGATAGTAAAAAGAGCATCGCTCAATTCAAAAATCGGCTAGAAAACAATCTTTCGCGGCCGGATATCGCCCGCTATGGCTACGCCTTAAGCCTTGCGGAAGGTAAAAAGTATAACCAGGCGATGCGCGAGATCAACACCCTTATTGAGCAGCAGCCAGAGCGAATTAATTATCAGGTGGCCGCTGCCTATATCGCCTATTCAGCTGGCGACTTTGCACGTGCCGCCGCCATCTGTGAGGAGAACCTGAAGATATTCCCTCACGACCATGCGCTGACCTCACTCTACAGCAGCGCACTCATGAAGCTGGGTGATGCAAAAAAAGCCTCCGCGCTCTTATATGAACATTTAAGGCGATACCCATCACACCCACAACTTTACAAAGCGCTCGCCAGAAGTGAATACCAGAACAAAAACCTGAGCGCCTCGCATGAAGCGTTAGCGGAGTACTATTATTTAATGGGATCGACGCATAGCGGCATTGAGCAACTCGATATCGCGCTAAAAAATACTCAACCTTCAAACAGGTCAGCAATCGCGCGCATCAAATACAGACAGACTCAAATGAAAAAAGAGCTGGAAGCGCATGAGTGAGCGACGCAGTGCGATCAGGCTGGGGCCATCTCACAAATATCAATATAGAATGTAGTTCCCTTGCCCTCTTCGGTCTCAAAGCCGATCCCGCCGCCCATCTTTTCCATAATCGCCTTTGAGATACTCAGCCCCAGGCCGGTTCCTCCCGTCTTTCGGGTATCAGAGCCATCAGCCTGGCTGAACTTCTCAAAGATCCGGCTCTGGAACTGTAACGGTATCCCTGTGCCAAAGTCCTTCACTTCGACCCGGATCATCGCACCATTTTGCAGTACATTAATTTCAACCTCTGCACCTTCGGGTGAAAATTTTGCAGCATTTGATAATAGATTATTCAACACCTGCATCAGGCGATCAGTATCGGCCCTGACTGCTACCCCGGCCATCACCTGGTTGAGCACATACCTGATTTTATACTGCTCGCCATAGGGCTGATTAGCCTCTAGTGCCTGTCGCAACACCGCCATTAGATCAACGGGACCGATGACAAAATCCATCTTACCCGACTCGATTTTATCGATATCGAGAATATCATTGATCAAAAACAGCAGCCGCTCAGTGTTGTTGCAGGCGATGCTGACAAGCTTGTTCACTTCCAGCGGCAACTCTCCCATCACCCCGCTTGAAACCAGCCCTAGCGAGCCACGAATAGAGGTGAGCGGAGTTCGAAGCTCATGACTCACCGTTGATGTGAACTCAGATTTAAATCTGGAGATCTCTTCAGCTGCCTTCTGTGCCGCTTCAGCCTCTCTAGCCAGCACCCTCAGCACCTCTTCACGCTGCACCATCGGGGTGACATCCGTGATCTGTACCAGACAGTAATTTCGACCATCGCACTGTATCGGCTTTACGATTACTGACTGTTCGATCCGTTTTCGCTCTCCCCCACCATTAGCAGAAAATAGTGGAAACAGCGATTTATTTAATGAGCGCGACAGCAATGAGGCCGTTCGCATATCCAGCGCTGTCTCAATCACTGAGGCGACGCGTTTACCCGCCAGCTCTGGAAACACTTCGTTAAAGGTGCGACCGATCACATCGCCCCTTGCCAGCGAAGATGCCTGCGCCATCCACTCATTCCATAAAACAATTTTACGCGCTGAATCGACCAGAAAGAGGCCATGTTCACTCAGATCCAGCACCTTTCCAAACAGGCTGTCAGCATCTGATGCACCAGGCTCGGTAGTAATAGAATTTAAAGCGTTACTGTCAGAGTGCATTAATCTTCTCATCCAGATGCGCAATAAATTCACGTAACGAGGGGACATTTAACATCAACGTAACGTGACCATTGATTGACTGGCTTTCAAGCCCAAAGCCCACCTTAAGAAACATCACCAGATCATCTTCACAGCCTGTATTGATCGCATAGATCTCACTGCCGGTACCACTAATAAAACGGGGCAGAGAACTCACTATCTCTTTTTGTAGTAGATTGGCCACACTCGAGACAATCGCATTGAGGATGATATTTCCAATTTCACACATCGCCTCCTGCTCCATCTCCGTCAGGCTCTCAACCGGCACCGTATCGCCAAGTAGAATCCGCACAATCGTCAGCGTCTTCTCTTCGGGGAACATCAGTAGAGCATCACCATTAATAGCGCCGCTGACGCTTTGCGTCACACCACTCATTTTCGCAGAATTATTCAGATCAAACTGATCAGCAGCAACCCGCCGCGGTAAAAAGGCGACCTCTGGTACTGACAACCCCACCTCCTCTCCCACCATTTCACTTAAAACAGCCGCCGCACTCCCCATACTGATGTTCAATATCTCAGTGATGTAATCACGCTGAATATCTGTAATCTCAAACATGAGATGGCTGCACCTGCGCCATAATATTTGCAATCTTCTCTTCTGTGATCGGCTTCTTCTCAAACCCGATGCCCAGTGAGTCGGCTCGCTTCTGAATGCTATCCTGAACATTGGCGGTCAACATTGAGATGTGTGCCGTGGGGTAAAGCGCTTTCATCTTCTCTGCTAGCGTCATGCCGTTCATCCCCGGCATATTGAAATCGATGATCATCAAATCAATCTGCTCACCTGTATGTGTCAG
>DRLG01000073.1 GCA_011053135.1 Chromatiales bacterium | reverse complement strand
TGTCGTATCTATCACAAGACAAAACGCAGCGACTCTTCCACAAACCAGAACAACTACGCTATAACAACACGCCCATCACCGTGGTACGTGTGATCATTCCCACCAGTCGATTCTGCTCATTTACGACCGGGATATGGTGAATATCACGCTCAACAAATAACGGGATCAGCTCTGCGATATGCTGCTCTTCTTTTACCGTTAACACCTGTTTTGTCATGATCTGCCCTGCAACCTCTGCCTTATCTGAATGGAGCTCCTGTGTCTGTTTAATAAATGAGCGCAATTTCTCACCCATTGTTTGATGAGAGCTTACATCCGCTTCGCGCAGGAGATCGGAGAGCGTAACGATACCTTCAATTCGTTGCGCGCGGTTAATCACAGGAATACCGCTGATTTTATAACGCTGCATCAACTCCCACACCTCGTCAAGGTGGCTCCCGTACTCAACTGCAACCACCTCACGCACCATCACATCTTTACACAGCACATCACCCAGCTGTTTTTTCTGATGATGCATCCGCGCTAGTCCATAAATTGCGTTAAGATCCTCTTTGGAGACATCGATGTATGTGTTCATATCACGCAATGCCTGCTCCAGATCGCTATCGGAAAATTTTAGCGCATCGGTTCCCTGTGGCTCATCTAACGGTGACCGCCTTGTCTGCTTAGGGATGGCTGGATAACGCCGACCTGGTATCAGGTTATTGACCAGTAGCGCCATTAACAGCATCAGCACGACATTCAATGCGACCGGCATCACAACAAATAAATAGCCGAGCGACTCTATCTCACTGCCCCCAATCACCGCAGTCACTGCGGCTGCGCCACCAGGTGGATGCAGGCAGCGCAGATAGAGCATACAGAGCAGCGCTAATGCACCGGCGGCCGCGACCGCCAGCGCCTGATCGGGTATCCACTGAGCACAGGTGACACCCACAAAGGCAGAAATCAGGTGCCCACCAACAAGAGACCAGGGCTGAGAAAATCGACTATGCGGCACTGCAAACAGCAGAACCGCAGAGGCCCCCATCGAAGCCACCACAATCGGCACATCTTTACCACTAAGAAAAAAGGCACTCACGGCCGCGACCATCAGGAGACTAAGCAGGGCGGCCATACATGCTAGCCAGCGCTCACCATGGCCTGGTAGCGTATCATCGGTTAGCGCCTGTTTTATCCACTTAAAAGCCATACATCCCTGTCTTGTAAATTAGAGGTGCGCGCTTAATAGACCTGAAGAGTTAGAGAGCGCACCCTGCTACATCATAGAACCCTGCATTACCCCATCTACCCCTCTATTAATGATGCCAATGCTGCTTTTGCCTGCTGAAATTTTGGCCCGGCGTTCCTCGCTGCATTTTCTCTAGCACCAATGAAATCTGCATTGGCCGAGCGCTCAAGTGTGATTGCACGCGCCTCTTTAAATAGCTGCCACGCCTCCCAGAACGCCCGAGCCTGTTGCGGCTGAGCACTACCGGCTGGGCTAGCGCTGTAGCGTCCCCATAAAGAGACAATATCCTGATCTAGCTGTTTGATTTTATTAATTGGCTCAACCGTCTCACTCGCACATGAGGCGTTAGTCGCAAGAACAGCATTCATTCTGACCTCTGTGATAGCCTGCATCAGGCTATTCAACTCGTTCCTTTCAACTGAACTATATTCACGTGCAGCAACCGTTAACTCCATCGCCTGCTGCAGTAAATGTCTGATTGCGCCATTCGATTTATGTATACTCTGGTTGCTCTTTTCTGACATCTCAGTAACCGTACGCACCATCTCTTCGATCTGCTGTGTGGTGCAGCTCTGCTCTTCTGTCGCGGAGGCAATCTCATCGGTGCGCAGCGTTACATCTATCGCATGTGAGCTCATGCTCGATAGCGCAGCGGAAGTCTGGTTCGCCTTTTCAACACAGGCACCCACCTCTTCGCTACCGCTCTCGATCTGCTTCACAACGATCCCTGTCTCTGCGCGAATACCATCAACCATTCTCGTCACTTCAACGGTTGCATCATGTGTTCGTGATGCAAGATTGCGCACTTCATCAGCCACCACAGCAAAACCGCGACCCTGTTCACCGGCACGCGCAGCTTCAATTGCTGCGTTTAATGCCAATAGGTTGGTCTGCTCTGCAATGTCACTGATCATCTCAATAATCGTCACAATCTCATCTGATCGGCGCGCCAGCGACTTGATGAGATCCTGCGTTGACTGGAACGACTCATTCACATGCGCAATGCCGCTAGAGACCAGCACTACATGCCCTTCACCTTCCTTGCTAAGATCCTTGACGGTGCTGGCCATCTGGCGAACTTCTTCTGCGCTACGTGCCACCTGTACCACGCTACTGCTCAGTCCAACCATTGAATCGACCACGCCTGTAACGCTCCTGTTCTGCACGTCCGAAGAGGCCATCACCTCTGCCGAGGCCGATGCGATCTGAGCCACCTCTTCAAATAACATTTCGGTATTTTGATTCACGCGGGCAAGCACATCAGAAAAGCCATCTAACAGATGGTTAATCGA
>DRLG01000072.1 GCA_011053135.1 Chromatiales bacterium | reverse complement strand
TCTGTTTTTCCGGCAAGATCGACCACCCCGGGTGCGGCCGCTTCAATCGCTGCGCAGCTCGGGTGATCTTTCTGTGAACCAAACAGCCACACCTGGTAGCCAGCGGCCAGCAGCCGCCTGGCAAGCTCGCCATAGTATTCGATCGGCCAGCATTTAGCCGGGCCATACTCAGCCCCCGGCATAAAACCGACCACCGGCCGTTCGGTATTCAGTGCCAGACGCGCAAGCAGATCCGACTGGTTTGCCGACTCGACCCTCAAGTGCGGCTGCGGGATCTCTGCCGGTGGCAATGGGGCATCATCACTCAAACCCAGTGCGACATAGCGCTGTACGGTCTGTGTCAGGCGTGATTTATCGAGCTGCCGAATGTCGTTCAACAGGCCGTAGCGCATTTCACCGCGATAGCCGATACGCTGCGGAATCTTTGCGGCGGCAGGTACTACTGCCGATTTCCATGATCGCGGAATGACGATCGCCTGATCGTAGCAGCGCGGCCGCAGTGAGCGACCCAGACGGTAGCGCACCCCTAATTCAAGCTGCCCCTGCCCCAGCGGCATCTCGATATAATCGTTGACCTCTGCCATCCGCCCCAGCAGCCCACCCGACCATAGCGGGGCGACCACATCGATGATTACACCGGGATATCGCTGCTGTAGCGTCATAAAGAGGCTCTGCGCCATCACCATGTCGCCAACCCATGAGGGACCAACTACCAGGATACGTTGAGCCACCGCCGACCCCATCATTAAGCGTTTAGTGAGGCGTAAGCGTTCAACGATTCAACCACGCTAAATAGGCATGAACCCCCTCTTCAACCGTCTTGAAGTCGGCTCGGTAACCCGCGGTGCGTAGCGCACTCATGTCGGCCTCGGTAAAACTCTGGTAACTCCCTTTGAGGTGGTCGGGAAAGGGGATATATTCAAGCCGGCCCTTATTGTGATAACTGATCACCGCATTGGCAACATCGTTAAAACTCTGGCTGCGCCCGGTGCCCAGGTTGAAGATTCCGGAGCAGCCCGGGTTATCGAAACACCACAGATTCACATCAACCACATCACTAACATAGATGAAGTCGCGGCGCTGCTCGCCGTCACCATAACCATCACTCCCTTCAAATAGCTTGACCACACCATCGCCCGCCAGCAGCTGGTTATTCAGATGAAAGGCGACGCTCGCCATGCTCCCCTTATGCTGTTCACGCGGGCCGTAGACATTAAAATAGCGAAAACCGACCACCTGGCTCTCGGCGCTGGGCAAGATACGGCGCACATACTGATCAAACAGAAACTTGGAGTAACCATAGACATTCAACGGCTCTTCAAACTGTCGCTCTTCTTTAAAGTTAGGGCCTGCACCATAAACAGAGGCGGATGAGGCGTAGAGATAGGGTATTTTCTGCTCCAGACAGTAGTGCAATAGCCGCTTCGAATATTCGAAGTTATTGCGCATCATATATTTGCCATCCCACTCTGTCGTCGCGGAGCAGGCACCTTCGTGAAAGATCGCATCTACCTCGAGCGGGAAACTTTCACCGCCCTCGATAAAGGCAAGAAAGTCATCTTTATCCCAGTAGTCGGCAATTTCACAGTCGGCGATATTGCGGAACTTAACCCCATCTTTGAGATCATCCACCACCAGAATATCTTCACGACCGCGTTCATTCAGCGCCTTTACGATATTGCTACCAATAAAACCCGCGCCGCCGGTTACAATTATCATCTATATAGCCCTCAAACCTGTTCTTTGTGCGCTGATTCGACACCATGCCGAATCGCATCAATTACATTCGTGGTTGAGCAGCCTTCAATAAAACTCAACACCTCAACGGTACCGCCATTGTCGATGACACATTGCCCCCCTGCGATCGCTTCCGGGCGGTAGTCGCCCCCTTTCACCAGCACATTGGGGATCACATCACAGATCAGCCGCTCTGGTGTCTCTTCAGAAAAGGGGACCACCCAGTCGACGCTCTCAAGCCCCGCCAGTACCGCCATGCGCTGAGAGAGACTATTGACCGGACGTTCAGGACCTTTCAGCCGCTTAACTGATGCGTCGTCATTCACTGCAACGATCAAACGGTCGCCCAGCTTACGCGCCTCCGCCAGATAGGCGACATGCCCTGCGTGCAGGATATCAAAGCAGCCGTTGGTCATCACCACCGTCTCGCCATGTGACTGAGCATCTCTGACAAATGCTTCAAGACGCTGTTCATCCACCACACCACGTTCAACCTCATCCTGCGCCCGCATCGCCAGCTGCAACTCCGCCACGGTGACGCTGGCAGTGCCGAGCTTGCCAACCACCACCCCGGCACCCAGGTTCGCCAGCGTGGTGGCATCAGCCAGCGACTGCCCGGCAGCAACGGCTGCTGCCAGTACCGAAATCACGGTATCACCGGCACCGGTCACGTCATAAACCTCCTGTGCACGTGTCGGCAGATGCATCGCCGGTTTGCCTTCGCTCAGCAGCGTCATCCCTTTTTCGCCGCGCGTAATCAGCAGCGCCTCCAGCTCCAGCTCGGCGCGTAACGCCTCCCCTTTCTCAACCACGGTTTCATCGTTTGGGCAAGCCCCAACCACCGCTTCAAATTCGGAGAGGTTTGGGGTGATCAATGTCGCGCCCCGATATTTGCTGAAGTCTGACCCTTTTGGATCGACCAGTACTGCCTTGCCCACAGCGCGGGCGGCACGAATCAGAGCGCCCACCTCACTTAACGTCCCCTTGCCGTAATCAGAGAGGACAACGACATCCGTCTCAGCGAGGTGCGACTCATAACGCCGCTGCATCGCCGCGTAATCATGCCCGCTAAAAGAGTCCTCAAAATCGAGGCGGATCAGCTGCTGGTGACGACTCATGATGCGCAGTTTGGTCACCGTGGTGTAGGCCGAATCCTGCTCAAAGGCGCATCGCACCCCAGCAGATTCCAGCCGCGCCTGGAGCGCACTGGCCACCTCGTCGCAGCCGGTCAGGCCGATCACCATCGGGCTGCCACCCAGTGTTGCGATGTTGAGGGCTACATTACCTGCGCCGCCAGGGCGCTCTTCCGCATCACCAATCCGCACCACCGGCACCGGTGCCTCGGGTGAAATACGCGAGGTGTCGCCATACCAGTAACGGTCTAGCATCAAGTCACCAACCACGAGAACCCTGGCGGTATCAAAGGAGGGGATATTAACTTTCATAGTGCGTTACGCAATGGCGCTCTCTTTAATCTACATATAGCGGCATATGATACCAACCCACAGACGAGATTGCAGGCGTATCTATCTGTACAGAACAGGATAGGGGTATATAATTAACGCTTCATCTAAATCTAATTCAGGAAGCACATGGATATCCGCGTATCAGTCTCCGCAGGCGAATGCCTCGATAAAATCACCATTCTCGAAATCAAGGCGGCAAAGATCAAGGACGCCGCCAAGCTGGTCAACATCAACCACGAACTGAAAATTCTGCAGGATATCTGTGCTGAGACGCTGCCAAAAGAGATCGACATCAGCAGTGAGATGGCGGAGCTAAAGTCGGTTAACGAAGCGCTGTGGAAGATCGAAGATGATATTCGTGACAAGGAGTTCGCCGGTGAGTTTGATCAACGTTTCATTGAGCTTGCCCGCTCTGTCTACATCACTAATGATAAACGTGCGGCAATCAAGCGTCTACTCAATGAAAAGCTGGGGTCAGAGCTGATCGAAGAGAAGTCTTACGCCGACTACCAGCAGAAATAACCTACTTCTTTAGCAGATACTCTGCCCCGCAGTAGGGGCAGGTCGCCTCAC
>DRLG01000071.1 GCA_011053135.1 Chromatiales bacterium | reverse complement strand
CCACTGCGGGCCGTGGCGCGCCAGTCCATATGGCGGATCTCATCCCCTGGCTGGTAGGGGCGCACATCGTGCAGCTCCATGCCGTGGCCGCGATGGAGTGAGAGGAAGGCGCCCGCATAGGGGGTATCGAGCGGCCGCATCTGGCGATGGCGGCGTAGCAACACCTGCTGCTGCAGTCTCTCCAGTTCGGCGGTGGAGAGCAGTGCATCCTGATGGTGGGCATCACGCATCACGGGTGTTCAGGGAATCGGCACCACATCGGTGATGCGTTCGATCAGTTGACGACAGTTGACCCCTTCGGCACGCGCCGTGAAGCTGAGGGCGATGCGGTGGTTGAGCACATCGTGCGCCAGTTCGATGATGTCGCCGGGTTCGACAAAATCACGCCCTTTTAAGTAGGCGCGGGCGCGACTGGTCTGCGCCAGCGCAAGGGTGGCGCGTGGTGAGGCGCCGCGCGCCAGCAGTGGTGTGAGCGCCTCGTCCCAGGGTGATGGGTCGCGTGTCGCACCGACCAGGGTGACGATGTAGCGCTCCAGCATTTCATCAATGTATACCTTATTTACCGCTTCGCGCGCGCTGCTGACCTGGGCTGCCGTGATGGCGGCCCTGTTGTGTGCGTGGCTGTCGGCTTGTTGCGCCCGGCGCAGTATCGCCAGCTCTTCATCTGCGCTGGGGTAATCGATGAGTGTTTTCATCATAAAGCGGTCGAGCTGCGCCTCCGGCAGTGGGTAGGTGCCCTCCTGTTCAATCGAGTTCTGGGTAGCGATTACCATAAAGATGTCGGGCAGCGGGCGGGTGACACCGCCCACGGTGACCTGACGTTCCTGCATCGCCTCCAGCAGTGCCGACTGTACCTTGGGTGGTGCACGGTTGATTTCGTCAGCAAGGATGATCTCGTTGAAGATGGGCCCCGCGACAAACTGGAAATGGCCATCCTGCGGTACAAAGATATCTGAGCCGGTAATGTCGCCGGGAATCAGGTCCGGCGTGAACTGGATACGCTGAAACGGCATCGCCATGCCGCTGGCGAGCTGCTGGACCGCGCTGGTCTTGGCCAGCCCGGGCAGCCCTTCAAGTAGTATGTGACCGTTGGCCAGCACGCCGGTCAGCAGGCGTTCGATGAGCGTCTTCTGTCCGACGATGGTGGTTTCAATATGCGCCTTGAGCGCGTTAAAGTCATTTTTCATAACCGCAAGATTCTAGACTATCTGTAGAAAATTGACAGGCGGCTCTTTTTCGTGTCGAGGTGGCAAGCTTCAGGATCGAAAAAATGGGGTTATTAAAGGGTGTAAAAATGAACTGTTCGCATGGAATGACAGGTTTTAATCGTATTTTTCGGAGCGACTCAGGGCCGGGTGCAATGTCCGGGGGAAGGTCGTATAATCGGTGCTCTTTGCGTTTTACAGATGATGATTAGAATCAATGTAATGCGTGGATATAGTGATATTAGCAGGCCGATAGGCCGGGGCTGGAGTGCTGTTTTAGCGTTGCTGTTTTGGAGGGGTTGATGTGCGTGGCCTGGTCAGCTGTTTGAACGTCCGGGTTCCTGCTGCAGGTATAGACGCCGGTTTAGATGTGTCATCGCTATGTATCCCAACGCAGTTAAGAAGAATATCCCTTTAAAAACAGGGATTTTAAGTTTTGTTGGAATTTTTTCAGGGGTCGGGTATTTTGGCAGCATTTATGTATAATCGACGCTCTTTTGGGTTGAGAAGCCAAGTGCATTGCGATGGATAAAGCGCTGCTTGAAATCAGAGAACTGGAATGTGTGCGTGGCGATAAGCAGCTCTTTAAGGGGCTCTCTTTTTCACTGGGGGCAGGTTCATTGCTCCATGTGCATGGTCCGAATGGAAGTGGCAAAACGACGCTGTTACGGGCCATTGCTGGATTAGTGCTGCAGGAGAGCGGTGAGATTTGCTGGAATGGTGAGCAGATCAGCAGACAGAAAGATGAGTTTAACCGTGAGCTGCTCTATCTTGGCCACCACTATGGGCTCAAGTTTGAACTGACCGGCTATGAGAATTTGAAGGTGTTTGCCAACCTGAGTGGCTCGGATATTAGCGAGCATGAAGTGGAGGCGGCACTGATGCGTTTTGGTCTGGCGCACTGTGTTGAGCTGCCGGTGAAGGTGCTGTCGCAGGGGCAGAAACGTCGCGTTGCATTGGCGCGTCTGCTGCTGCAGCCGTCGAAGCTGTGGATACTGGACGAGCCTTTTGTGGCGCTGGATGCGGCAGCGGTGGAGCTGCTGCTGGATGTGATTAAGGCGCATGTTGCCGCGGGTGGCATGGTGATCCTGACCACCCATCAGGAAGTGGCGGTCGAAGTGGGCTCTTTACAACATCTGCATCTTGGGCAGGCGCAGCCCGCTCAGACGAGCCAGGCTGCGGTGGCGGAGCAGCACTGATGTTGGCGACACTGAGATGCATGGTGATGCGAGACCTGACGCTGGCGATGCGCCACCGTTCAGATGTATTAACGACGGTGTTCTTTTTTATTATCGTCGTGAGCCTCTTCCCGCTCGGTGTTGGGCCTGAGGCGGCGCTGTTAAAAGAGATGGCGGCGGGGGTGGTTTGGGTAGCGGCACTACTGGCGTCGATGCTGTCGCTGACACGTCTGTTTGCAGACGATTACAACGACGGCACACTGGAGCAGCTGTTGCTGGTACCGCAGCCGCTCTCGCTGATTGTACTCGGCAAGGTGCTGGCGCACTGGATTATTTCAGGCCTGCCGCTGGTGGTGATGTCGCCGCTGTTGGGGCTGCAGTTTGGACTGGAAGGCGACGAGCTGATGATGTTGATGGTGACCCTGTTGCTGGGAACACCCGTGCTAAGCCTGCTGGGTGCGATCGGTGCGGCGCTGACGCTGGGGTTGCGGGGCGGGGGTGTGCTGGTCTCGCTGCTGGTGTTACCGCTCTATATTCCCGTGCTGATTTTTGGTGCAGGTGCGGTAACTGCAAGTGCGGCAGGGATGGGGGCCGATGGCCACCTCTCTTTAATGGGTGCAATATTATTACTGGCGCTAGTGCTTGCGCCGTGGGCCTCGGCGGCAGCGCTCAGGATTTCGGTGGAATAGCTTTTTTGAAGCGATATAGACTTAAAATATAGAGAAGATAAGCATCGTGTTTAACTTGTTTAAATATGCATCACCGGCAAGCTTCTACCCGTTAGCGGGCAGACTCGCCATGGGGTTTGGTATCGCCTCTGTCATCCTGTTGGTGATCGGGCTCTATATGAGCTTTTTTGTCGCGCCGACCGATTACAAGCAGGGCGAAGGGTATCGCATCATGTTTATTCATGTACCGGCTGCGTGGATGTCGATGTTGATCTATGTGGTGATGGCCTGCTGGGCGGCGGCCGGGATGATCTGGCATACGCGCCTCTCATCAATGATGGCCTCATCACTCGCGCCCACCGGTGCCATGTTCACCTTTATCGCACTGTGGACCGGTGCGCTGTGGGGCAAGCCGATGTGGGGTGCCTGGTGGGTGTGGGATGCGCGACTCACCTCTGAACTGATTCTACTGTTTCTCTATGTAGGGTTTATGGCGCTGGAGTCGGCCATTGATGATCCACGTCGTGCCGCCCGCGCCAGCGGCCTGCTGGCGCTGGTGGGGGTGATCAATGTGCCTATCATCTACTACTCCGTACAGTGGTGGAACACCTTGCACCAGGGTAGCTCGATTAAAGTAGTCGATGGCGGTGTTGAGACCAGCATGTCCGAGATCATGGTCTGGACACTGTTGGTGATGACCTTTGCCTGCTGGTTTTACACCATCGCAGTCGCACTCACTCGTGTACGCAGTATCATCCTTGAGCGTGAATCGGGTGCGTCGTGGGTGAAGGCGCTATTGCAGGAGAGAAAATCATGAGCGAATGGCTGGCGATGGGTGGCCACGGTTTATATATCTGGGGGTCATACGCGGTGACGGCCCTCTTTATGATTGTTGAAGTGATCCTGGTGGTGCGCCGCAGACGTAGTCTGATGCAGCGACTGGGGCGTATGATTCGAATGAAAGATTCAGAGGTATCGGGATGAAGTCTAGACATAAGCGCATGGTATTTATAGTTGTTGGTCTTGCCGCATTAGCTGGCGCGGTGGGGCTGATCATGAACGCTCTGCAGAGTAATATTAACCATTTCTTTAGCCCGACCGAAGTGCATGCAAATGCAGCACCAACCGACCGTTCATTTCGTCTCGGTGGGCTGGTTGAGGTTGGCAGTGTGCAGCGTGAAGATGATGGGCTGACCGTCCACTTTCGGGTGACGGATAATGCGGAAACAGTGCCGGTAACCTACACCGGCATTCTACCCGACCTGTTTCGAGAAGGTGAAGGTGTTGTTGCTCAGGGTAAAATCACCAGCGATGGGGTATTCATGGCAGATGAAGTGCTTGCCAAACACGATGAAACTTATATGCCGCCCGAGGTTGCAGAAGCGCTTGAAAAGGCCGAGCTAGCGAAAGCTGAGGCAGCTAACGGGGCAACGGCCGTTGAGCCTGCCGCCGTGCAGCCAGCAGCACAGCCACAAGAGGGAAAATAGATGATACCTGAAATTGGACATTACGCGCTGATCCTGGCGCTATCGATGGCAATCATTCAGTCGGTGTTACCGCTGATCGGTGCGCAGCAGGCAAAGGCGTCATGGATTGCTGTCGCACGCCCGGCGGCACAGGGGCAGTTTGCTTTTGTGTTGGTCGCCTTTGGTTGTCTGACTTACGCCTTTATCACCAATGATTTTTCGGTGCAGTACGCAGCCAGCCACTCAAACTCACAACTACCGATTGAATACCGCATCGCAGCGGTATGGGGTGGCCATGAAGGTTCGCTCCTATTATGGGCGCTGATGCTGGCAGGCTGGACCTTTGCTGTCTCTATTCTGAGTAAAAACCTGCCGGATGAGATGGTGGCCCGCGTGATTGGTGTTCTTGGGTTGGTCTCCGTCGGTTTTCTGCTTTTCTTACTACTTACCTCTAATCCATTTGATCGCCTGATTCCTGCAGCGCTGGATGGACGCGATCTGAATCCACTGCTACAGGATCCCGGTCTGATTATCCATCCGCCAATGCTTTACATGGGGTATGTCGGATTTTCTGTCGCATTTGCATTTGCGATTGCGGCGCTGTTGAGTGGCCGACTGGATGCCGCATGGGCGCGCTGGTCTCGTCCCTGGACCACTGCTGCGTGGTGCTTTCTCACCATCGGTATCGCACTGGGCAGCTGGTGGGCCTATTATGAGCTTGGCTGGGGTGGATGGTGGTTCTGGGATCCGGTCGAGAACGCATCATTCATGCCGTGGCTGATTGGTACTGCATTGATTCACTCGCTGGCTGTTACCGAGAAGCGTGGCAGCTTCAAGAACTGGACGGTACTGCTGGCGATCATCGCCTTCTCAATGAGTCTACTGGGTACCTTCCTGGTTCGCTCAGGCGTTCTGACCTCGGTTCACGCCTTTGCGACTGACCCCGCGCGCGGCGTCTATATTCTTGGTTTTCTCGCGGTTACGATTGGTGGCTCGCTCTTCCTCTACGCAGTACGGGCACCGAGTGTCAGCAAGGGTGGTGAGTTCTCAATGCTTTCGCGTGAGACCCTGCTGCTGAGTAACAACGTGTTACTGGTGGTGGCGTGTGGCACTGTACTGCTGGGGACACTCTATCCGCTGCTACTCGACGCACTGGATATGGGCAAAATCTCGGTGGGACCTCCCTATTTTAATTCAGTCTTTGTACCGCTAATGATGCCGCTGCTGTTTCTGATCGGCCTCGCCCCTTTTGTGCGCTGGAAAAAAGCGAACCTGGGTGAGCTGGCCCGTCTGCTACGGTGGGCTTTCTGTGTCGCACTGGTGGTTGCGTTACTGCTGCCATTCACGATGGGAGAGTGGCACTGGATGGTGAGCCTGAGCCTGTTGATGGCGATGTGGATTATCGTCACCGCAATGCTCGGTTTCATACGCCGCGTGAAGCGTGGTAACGGCCTGAAAGGGATCTCGATGAGTTACTACGGGATGCAGATTGGTCATCTTGGGATGGCTGTTTTTGTGATCGGCGTGGCGATGATCGGCGGTTACCAGACTGAAAAAGATGTGCGTATGGAGATCGGCGATGTCACCAGCGTCGGAGGATACACTTTCCGCTTTGATGGCGTAGTTGACCAGGCGGGTCCTAACTATCAGGCGACACGTGGTTATATTCAGGTGATGAAAGATGGCGAAAACGTGATGTTGATGCACCCTGAAAAACGTATCTATAACGTCCAGACGATGCCGATGACCGAAGCGGCTATCGACAGCGGCTTTACACGTGATCTTTATGTCTCGCTGGGCGAGCCGGTGAGCGGTGGCGCATGGAGTGTGCGTATCTATCACAAGCCATTTGTGAACTGGATCTGGGGTGGCTGTGCGTTGATGGCGCTGGGAGGGCTATTTGCAATCTGCGATCGCCGTTACCGCATTGCTTCCCGTCAGCGTAAAGAGGCAGAGAAGAGAAAAATGGCAACGGCCAATAAGGGGAGCAGCGGTGATGCAACGGGTACTGCTGCGGTTGCGAGAGAGGCGAAGGTCTAATGGTTCGCTATCTAAAATACCTGACCCCTCTGGTGGTGTTCCTGGTGGTGGT
>DRLG01000070.1 GCA_011053135.1 Chromatiales bacterium | reverse complement strand
GGGGCGAGCGCTGGGGAGTCGTGACCAACAAACCGTCATGGCTCACCGACCCTTTAATGGAAGAGCTAGGGCTGGCACAGCGCGCCGCCTGTGTTGTGAGCGGTGACACCGTTGAGCATAAAAAGCCACATCCGCAACCACTACTCCACGCCTGCGATTTAATGGGGGTCACTGCTGCCGAGTGCCTCTACGTTGGCGATGCCCGACGCGACATGGAAGCGGGGCAGCGTGCCGGGATGAAAACCATCGCCGCGCTATTTGGCTACATCACTGATGACGACAACCCAGCAAGCTGGAACGCCGACGGTATGATTGAACACCCAGATGAGATCCTGCACTGGCAGCAGCGTTTTAATCAAGCCTGAAGAGAGACCATGGAGACCACTAACTATATTCTTATCGCCATTACCGCCGCACTCTCACTCCTCATCGGCGCACTCCTTGCTCACCTGCGCGCGCAAAAACAGATCGCCAGATTACAGCGTCAGAACAGCTCGCTGACAACCACACTGGAGATGCAGCAGAGCAGCGCGAATGAGAAGATCGAGGCGCTTGAAAAAACCAGAGCACAACTCAGTGAAACCTTTAGCGCGCTCTCCAGTGAGGCGCTCAAACATAATAGTGAACAGTTTCTAAAGCTGGCACAGGAGAATCTGAAACAGTTCAACGTGCAGGCGCAGGGCGATCTCGCAAAAAAAGAGCAGTCGATTGAACACCTCATCCAACCGATTAAAGCGGTGCTAGAGAAGACCGAAAAACAGATCCGCGATATCGAGCATGAGCGTAAAGAGGCGTACGGTTCGATCAGCAAACACCTCGAAAATATGGCACAAACCCAGCAGATGCTACATAACGAAACACGCAATCTGGTGAAGTCACTGCGTCGCCCCGAAGTGCGTGGACAGTGGGGAGAGATGACACTTAAACGGCTGGTGGAACTCTCCGGCATGGTGGAACATTGCGACTTCTTTGAGCAGGAACATACTGAAACAGACGAAGGTAACATCCGCCCCGATATGATTGTGCGCATGCCGGGGCGACGTGAGATTGTGATCGATGTAAAAACACCGCTAGACGCCTACCTCAACGCAATCGAAGCCGATAGCGATGCGCAGCGTGACCAACACCTGCTCCATCACGCCAAAAAAGTGCGCGAACGCATCCGTGAGCTCGCCAGTAAAAGTTACTGGGGTCAGTTCAAACAGAGTCCGGATTTTGTGGTGCTCTTTATCCCTGGCGACCACTTTCTCAGTGCTGCGCTCGAAAAAGATAGCGCACTACTGGAAGATGCGCTCAAACAGAAAGTGATTCTTGCCACCCCTACCAGTCTGGTTGCGCTACTGCGTGCGGTTGCCTTTGGCTGGAACCAGCAGGCGATCACCGATAACGCGGAGAAAATTCGCGATCTCGGTGAAGACCTCTACAAACGGCTCTGCACCTTTACCGGCCACATGAGCAGAGTAGGCAAAGGGCTCAACAGCAGCCTTGAGCACTATAATAAAGCTGTCGGTTCATTTGAGCGGCAGGTGTTAAGCGGCGCACGAAAGTTTACCGAAATGGGCATCAGCGCAACAAAAGAACCCGAAGCTTTAGAGCCAATTGAGAAACTGGCGCGGACACTGGAAAAACAGCCGAAGCTAGAAGAGAGCAGCAACAGTGCGCCCTCGGCAGAGAGCGATAACCGTGCGAATTAAACCGGCTATTATCGGTAGGAAAGCGGTCAATTTGCGGTTTCCCGCTGAATCCCTGTATAATCGGGCCACTTATCTGGGTGACTGTGGTCATAACGCCCTCTGCTAGACATTAGCCGTAAACAGATAACAGCACTGCAACCGCTCCCGGAGCTGGATCGCAGCGCACCCCGAACTGAATAATCAGATCACCCCGCCTCAGACTACACCAGGTGAAACACTTTGGTAGGCGCGCTTTAGGAGCATATTAATAGATGTCGTTTAACACTCTCGGCCTGAAGGCTGAATTACTTCGTGCAATCGAAACACAAGGCTACACCACCCCAACACCGGTACAGACTCAGGCCATTCCTGCCATTCTAAAAGGCGGTGACATTCTTGCCGGCGCACAGACTGGCACCGGCAAAACAGCCGCCTTTACCCTGCCGATGTTGCAACGTTTATCTGAATCAGGCGCTGAAACAGCAGCTAAACGCAAACGCGTGGTACGCGCGCTGGTGTTAACCCCAACCCGAGAACTTGCCGCACAGGTTGCGGAGAGTACGCAGAACTATGGCAAACATCTGGCGCTCAAATCGACGGTGGTATTTGGAGGCGTCAACATCAAACCTCAGATCGATAAACTCCGCCAGGGTGTCGATATCATCGTCGCAACCCCCGGCCGCCTGCTAGACCATGCAACCCAGAAAACTGTAGACCTGTCGCAGGTTGAAATCCTGGTGCTGGATGAGGCCGACCGCATGCTCGACATGGGTTTCATCAACGACATTAAAAAGATTCTGGCAAAACTACCCAGTACACGCCAGAACCTACTCTTCTCTGCCACCTATTCGAATGAGATCAAACAGCTCGCGCAACAGCTATTAAACGATCCAACATTGATTGAAGTGGCGCGTCAGAACACCGCAACTGAAACCGTCTCTCAGCTGGTACACCCGGTAGACCGCGCACGTAAACGCGAACTGCTCACTCACCTCATCGATAGAGGCGAATGGAAACAGGTACTGGTGTTCACCCGCACAAAACATAGCGCTAACCGTCTGAGCAAACAGCTGGAACAGAGCGGCATTACTGCCGCCGCCATTCACGGCAACAAGAGCCAGGCACAACGAACCAAGGCATTAAAGTCCTTTAAAACAAACGATATTCGCGTCCTGGTTGCTACCGATATCGCCGCGCGTGGCCTTGATATCGATCAACTGCCCCATGTGATTAACTTTGAGTTGCCCAATGTTGCGGAAGATTACGTTCATCGTATCGGCCGCACTGGACGCGCCGGTAACGAGGGCGAGGCAATCTCGCTGGTCTGCGTCGATGAGCTTAAGCTACTCAGCGGTATTGAGCGACTCATCAATCGTGAAATTAAAAAAGAGATCATCGAAGGTTTTGCCCCAGACCCAACCATCAAAGCTGAAGCTATTCCTAACGGACGCAATAATGCTGGTGGTAGAAAACAGCAAGGCAGACGCCCATCGAACCAGGCGCGAACACAACGCAGTAGCGCGCCACAGCGCAAACAGCCTCAACGAGGCCGCAACAGCAACAGGAACAAAATCAGTCACCACAGCCCATCGAGCCAGGAAGCCCACATGCATCAGGCGAGTGACGGCATGGGGCTTCAGGTCGATCTACCAAGCACAACAACTGAGGTAAACGGCAATAGCATTCACTATAAACCCAGCAAACCGAAGCAGGCCAGACGACAGGGACAGGGGCGCAACAAAGGGAGCAACAAAAAGCCGCGTGAAGTCGCATCGCTTTTTGGTGGCTAGTACATTGCCGGCTATTTTACTCTATTGATCACTAACTCTCAGGAACTACGCCCGTGCTAACCACTGCCAATATCACAATGCAATTCGGTGCCAAACCGCTTTTTGAAGATATCTCCGTCAAATTTGGGGGTGGTCATCGCTACGGTCTAATCGGCGCCAATGGCTGCGGCAAATCGACCCTCATGAAGATTCTTGGCGGCGACCTCGAGCCGACGGCTGGCAACGTTGTGATCGATGCGAATGAACGTGTCGGCAAACTGGGCCAGGATCAGTTCGCCTTTGAAGAGTATAGCGTCATCGACACCGTCATCATGGGGCATGCTGAACTGTGGGCTGTCAAACAGGAGCGCGACCGCATTTATAGCCTGCCAGAGATGTCTGAAGAAGAGGGGATGAAGGTTGCAGAGCTTGAAGTTGAATTTGGCGAACTGGATGGCTATACCGCTGAATCACGCGCCGGCGAGCTACTACTCGGCCTTGAGATCCCACTGGAGCAACATGCTGGGCCGATGAGTGCCGTCGCCCCTGGCTGGAAACTGCGTGTATTACTGGCGCAGGCACTTTTCGCTGACCCCGATATTATGCTACTGGATGAGCCGACCAATAATCTCGATATCAACACTATTCGCTGGCTGGAAGATATCCTTAACCAGCGTAACAGCACCATGATTATCATCTCGCATGATCGTCACTTCCTGAACAGCGTCTGCACCCATATGGCAGACCTTGACTATGGCGAGCTTCGCGTCTATCCGGGTAACTACGATGAATATATGACCGCCTCAACTCAGGTGCGCGAAAGGCAGCTCGCCGACAACGCAAAGAAGAAGGCGCAGATCGCTGAGCTACAGACCTTTGTCAGCCGCTTCTCGGCCAATGCATCAAAGGCAAAACAGGCGACCTCTCGTGCTAAACAGATCGAAAAAATCAAACTCGATGAGATCAAGCCATCGAGCCGCATCAGCCCTTTCATCCGCTTTGATCAGGATAAAAAACTGCACCGCCTCGCTCTTGAAGTGAGCGACCTTAGCAAAGGGTTTGATGGCACCCCGCTGTTTGAAAACCTGAACATGATGGTAGAAGTGGGTGAACGCATCGCCATTATCGGCCCCAACGGGATTGGTAAAACGACCTTGCTACGTAGCCTCGTTGGTGATCTTGAACCGGACAGTGGTGAGGTCAAGTGGTC